>NZ_CAURKP010000001.1:0-105548 GCF_963525155.1 uncultured Rhodococcus sp. | reverse complement strand
GCACCCAAGCACACGGCTCGGAAATGTAGGTGGCAGCATCGGTGAACCAGTATGTTTCGTCGGGTGCCCAACCCGCGATGACGCTCGCCGTGTCGGCATCGACCTCGATCGCGGTTCCTGCCGCCGCGAGGTATCCCGTCACGGTAAGGTGCACTCCCTCAAATCTTTCCGCGACCTGCACCCAGTCCGGGATGACCCACCTGCCTGATCGGCCGGTCGTCCGGTACCAAACCTGCCGCGTTTCTGCGGTGACCTCGAGCGGGAACCGTCTGCACAGCTCCGACCAGGCTTGCGCGCTGTCGATCTCGTAGATGCGTGCGCCAGTCGGTGGCCGCAATGCTCGCACGACGACCCGCTCCCATTCCATGCTGTCTTCGACGAACCACAAGCCCGCCGGAGTCCCGTCGAACAGCGCCCTCGTCGAACCCTGAGTGGGTGGATTCGACCACCAATAACCTGACCAGTTCGCCGCGGGATCCACCGGGCGGTCACGTTCAGCTCTCGCTTCCGATTCCAGGGTGCTCGTGCGCCACTCGCTGAGGAGTTGTTGCGCAGCAGGCACCTCGCGTGTGTCTGGAGATTCCTCACCTCGGCTCATGATCGACCATTGGTCGGGCGCGGCAAGCGGGCTGCTCCACCATTGCGCCTGTTCGGATCCGGCAATGTGCTCCGCGACGCGTCGAAGCTCATCTTGCATAACCTCGGTGGCGACGAGGACGTCTTCTCCGTCGGGTTCCTGCCAGTAGCGTGCCGCATCGACGGCTTCTGCGAGGGCGGAGCGTAGATCGACGGCGGTGACGTCGGGGAGCGAGATTTCCGAGAGGCTACGCGCCACATCCTCGGCGGTGACTATTGTCCGCCGGGCCTCTTCGGCGCCCGGGCCGAACAACACTCGGGAGGTGCCTTGCCTGACGTCGAGGTGATAAGCCGCCCGGTGAGCGCTGATGCGGAACATGCCGTCGCCTGGCTCGGGCCGCAGGGCGCGTTCGGCGTCGATCGCATACGCGAGCAGCATCCGTCGCCCGCGCGGTCCCGACAGCAAAATATCCGCAGTGAGCATCTGTTCTCCCGTTTTCTGGTTCAGATGAAGGTAGCCGAGGTCAGTGAGATGGAGAGCCTTCTCCCGTGATGTCAGAGCTCCTGGCCGTTTCGTCGCGCACGACATGATCGCCACACACTGCATTCGGCGGCGAAGGCGGACGGAAGGGAGCCCCAGGCTGCTGCCAGTTGCGTGAACGCCGCTTCTTGGGTGTGCGCGATCACTGCCGTCTTTGTGCAGCCGTGGTTTTCGTCGATCAGAGCTCTCTCTGTTCGCCTGTAGTGACTGCGAAATAGGTCCTATTGATTGCTGAGGCTGAACAATAGAGAGGGCTGAAAAGGTTGGGAGACAGGTATTTTGGCGAGAGTGATCCGTGTGCCATCAGTACAGTCTCGACCGGAACCAGTGATCGAGGCTGATCATGTCGATCTGGTGCATGTCGAGACTCAGCTGGGCAGCAGCTTTCACCGCGTCGGCGCGGGGGATAGAGTTCTGGGGCAGAGTCCAGTTGGTCTCTCGTGCATGTTGCTCGAGAAGGTCGATGACTGTCCGCGGGACAGGCTCGTTGACGTGAAGTGTTGAGCCGTAGCGAAATTGCTGTTCTATCGACAACTCGTAGATGGATCGGGCGAGTAGGTCTACGTCGACTACCGACAGGACAGCGCTACCGCCGTCGATGATCGAGTCGAGGCGAGAGACAATTCGCGTCAGTGTCGGAAGAAACCATCTGTCGCCGGGTCCGTACACAAGATGCGGCCGGACGACCAGGCCTCCGGCTGCGCGCACGAACTTCTCGGCGAGAGCGCGCGTGCGACTGGCAGGTGAGAAGGGGCTGAGAGGTGCGCCGTTGACCGGCAAGTCTCGAAACGGTCCCGGCCCGTACACGGCCGCGGTGCTGACGTAGAGCAAGCGTTCGACGCCGACGGCGGCGGCCATCGACGCAACGTTCTGTACGCCGTGTTGGTTGACGTGAACGCACTGTTGTTCGTCGTCGCCCACGTACGACACGCAGCAGATGACGGTCGACGCCTGACTCATTGCAACTCGTAGAGAAGCACTTTCGTTGATGTCGCCGATCACGGTGGCGATTCCTTCACGGCCGAACTGTTTGGCTGCGGTGGCCGTGCGAACGAAACCGATTGCAGCGTTTCCGTCGCGGGAAACCAACTGTTTCATCACTGCGGAGCCGATGAAACCAGTGGCCCCGAGTACCAGAGTCGTCACGGTGTGTCCGTGTCGAGAGCGTTGCTGCGGGCTCTTTCGACGTATCGTTGAGATTCATTCCGTCGGCAACGAGAGCTGGGTAGATCATGCAGGAGCGTGCTGTCCTGACGCGCCAGGCCGTCATTTTGGGTGCTGCGAAGAGCTTCGAGAAGTTCGGGTACTCCGCCAGTTTGGGCACGATCTTGCAGCACGGGGGTGTGTCGAAGGGGGCGATGTATTTTCATTTCGCGTCCAAGGAGGAGCTTGCGCACGCGGTCATCGCAGCGCAGCACGGTATGGCGATGGAGGGTACCCGGCGGGTTGCTGCGCACTCCGACATCGCGGTCGAAACCCTGGTGCTCGTTTCGCAGGAGATGGCTCGGCAGCTTGTGACCGAGCCCATCGCGCGAGGTGGCATGCGGTTGACGATGGAGATCGGCAGTATTCAAGGCCCCATCGAACAGCCGTACCTCGATTGGATCGAGGCTATCAAGCAGGTGGCAACCCAAGCGGCCGAAGCCGGCGATATCGTCCCGGGCACCGACATCGACGCGTTGGCTCGATTTGTGGTGGGGTCGTTCACCGGAGTGCAGATTCTCTCGGAAATGCTGACGGGCAGAACCGATCTGTACGAGCGGTTGAGTCAGATGTGGAACCTGGTGCTGCCAACGATCGTCCGCGAGGACAAGTTGGCGCACGTCATGCAACTGGCGGCGCTTGCACCGAGAGAGTGGGAAGCACCGAGCGCTTGACGTGGAAGACGCGACGAGAAGAACGTGTTCGTTCCCTCTCATGATTGGTCCGCAACTGTAATTTCGAGTTCCGCGGTGGTTTCCAGTTCTTGAGTGAACCGAACTCGGTGCACATGGCCCGACGCGTCAAGGGGGATCGTTGACACCTCGCACGGCGTTTCCCATTCAGTGAACCTCGGAAAGACCGCCGAGAGCGAGGCGATCTTTGTTGCTGGGTTGCCGATGTGAAATCGGAGCGCTTGTCGGGCGGCCTCGAAAAGAATCATTCCTGGGATGTGGTCGACGGGGTGATCGAAAAGGGAGTGGTTGCGCGGATCGGGAGCGCAGAACATCGCGTGCCGAGCAGGATCAGTGCTGATGAGCACATCTCCATCGGTTAGGCGTCCGACTCGCTCCGATCCGACCACCGCGGCTCCGGAAGGAAGGATGCGCCGGCTCGGGCGGTGGTCTTCTCGTCCTTGCCGAATTCGACGGTATCCCTCGGGGCTGACTCCTCGCGCAACAGCGTTGCATCTGGCGACGTGCCGGTTGCCCTCGCTGAGGATCCCCGACACTTCGACCCCCGAAACCGCTCCGTCGCGATGAGTGAGGTTGTCCACTGTCATCGAGAAACTCAACGGCTCCGCGACTGATTGCACGTCGAGCGCGTCCAGCATCTCGAAGCTGAACGTTTCCATGAGGAACTTGTAGTGCAGTGGAATCTCGTATCGGGTGTGGCACAGAAGCACCACTGCCTGTCGAAATGCTTCTGCCACCCCGAGCGGATCGTGTTGCTCGCTCGATACGTCGAATATCCGGTGCGAGACCGGGAGTTGCACAGCAACCTGGTACGCCGAGTCCGATTCGATCCGGTAGTCCGTCAAGAAAACCTCGGCAACAGCATGTCTGTGGACGAGATGCCGCGGCACTGTGCGTGTGTATTCCATTGATTGAATGCACCTTTCGATGTTCACTCGTGTCTTCGGTGTCGTGTAGGACCTAATATTCGACGTCCGGGCGCGTCATCGAATCGTCAAAATTGACGATCTTTTCGAAGGTCGAGTTCGATCAGGGGCGGCACCCCATCTCGGCGAGTGTGTCTGGGACACTTCCTGCTAGAAGCGTCCGATCCGAAGTTCCAGTGGGTGTCTGCGTGCGTCGTGACCAGAGCGGCGGAGCATCGCGCATGCCTCCAGCTGGGAATGCACCCCCAGTTTTTGCAGGATGCTTCGGATGTGGGCGCGAACCGTGGTCGGTGCGATGTGGGCGGTTCGAGCAATCGAGTCGACATTCGAGCCTCCGTAGAGAAGGCCCACGATCTCGAACTCGCGATCGGTGAGACTGCTGATTCGTGCGAATTCTTCGGTGCGCAACCGGATGCGTTGTACGAGCGAGGACTTGTCGTGTGCAGACCGAGCGGAGTTGGGGTTGATCGCGGCCTGCAGCTCATCGAGCAGGGATGCGAATGGCAGTTGAGAGTTGAGCACGGCGTGGGCGCCCGCTGCGAGCCCCCGAATCATGGAGTTGCCGCTACTGAGATCGCCGACCAGGACCGATCCCTCGAGCGCGGAGAGCTCCTTCACCTGCCAATCGACGCCCCCGAGTGGTAGGAGAACGAGCGCTCTACCGTGATCGCTGGTGTGATGCCTTAACAGGCTCATGTCTGCGGTTTGTGGCTCGGAATAAGCCCTGGCGCTGATTCCGGCAGCGATTGCATTGGCGAACTCTCGATCGCTATGAGTGGTGTACAGGGTGACTGTGCTGGAGAGTGTCATAGCGACTACATCTCCGGTGGAGGTCCACTCCGCCCGCTCTCTTCGCTGCGGAACCAAAACCGTTGCTTTCAGCGTGGTTTCGTCAGCAGGTTAGCTATCGCAGTGACCTTTCCGCTGATGCGCACGAAGGTTACGGCGATATCGCAGTTGCCCGTCCTCCCATGGAAACTCGCGCGTTCGACACCTGATCGTGGACCTTCGAATTATGCTAGGGCGCTGAATATTTGGGCGATGAGTATCCCGCGTAGACGAGCCATTGGGCGTTCCGTCGACGACGTGAACGACTCCCCAATGGCTCGAGGCATTCAGGCGTCTCGATCGAGTTTCCGCGAGGCCGGTGCGTCGCGCCTCAATGTTCCGTGCGCGGCCGGGTCGAGATATTGACTGTTACCGTCAGTTGCACATACCCTGTTCATTGGCGCTGACCTTAGGGAACCCGGCCTGAACCGGCCGATCGTTCTCGGTCACTGCCGACGCCAGAAGTAGCTTCGCGACGACCGACGAAACGAGTTTCCTCATGACACAGCATGTCGACGTACTGATCATCGGCGCTGGCTTGTCCGGAATCGGCGCGGCTTGCCACCTCATTCGTGAGCAGACCGGAAGCACTTACGCGATCCTCGAACGCCGCGAGAACATCGGTGGCACCTGGGACCTGTTCAAGTATCCCGGCATCCGTTCGGATTCCGACATGCTCACCTTCGGATTCGGTTTCCGTCCGTGGATCGGAACCAAAGTGCTCGCAGACGGCGCCAGTATCCGTGACTACGTCGAGGAAACCGCCAAGGAATACGGCGTCACCGACCACATCAACTTCGGCCGCAAGGTCGTGGCAATGGACTTCGATCGCGCGACTGCTCAGTGGTCCGTGACCGTCCTGGTCGAGGCGACGGGGGAGACCGAGACGTGGACCGCGAACGTCCTCGTCGGCGCCTGTGGTTACTACAACTACGACAAGGGATACCGCCCCGCCTTCCCCGGTGAGGACGACTTCCGCGGTCAGATCGTGCACCCGCAGCACTGGCCGGAGGATCTCGATTACACCGGAAAGAAGGTAGTGGTCATCGGTTCCGGTGCCACCGCGATCACCCTGATCCCGTCGATGGCCCCCACTGCCGGTCACGTCACCATGCTGCAGCGCTCGCCCACGTGGATCCAGGCGCTACCGTCCGAGGACCCTGTGGCCAAGGGTCTCAAGCTTGCACGCGTTCCCGACCAGATCGCTTACAAGATCGGTCGAGCCCGCAATATCGCACTGCAACGCGCCAGCTTTCAGCTCTCACGTACCAATCCGAAGCTGGCGAAGAAGCTGTTCCTCACCCAGATCCGCTTGCAACTCGGCAACAACGTGGACCTGCGTCACTTCACCCCCAATTACAACCCGTGGGATCAGCGCCTGTGCGTGGTTCCCAACGGGGACCTGTTCAAGGTGCTCAAGAGCGGCAAGGCCGACATCGTCACCGACCGTATCGCCACGTTCACCGAGAAGGGCATCGTGACCGAGTCGGGCCGCGAAATCGAGGCCGACGTCATCGTCACGGCGACCGGCTTGAACGTACAGATCCTGGGCGGGGCGACCATGAGCATCGACGGCGAGCCCGTCAAGCTCAACGAGACGGTCGCCTACAAGAGCGTGCTCTACTCCGACATCCCGAACTTCCTGATGATCCTCGGCTACACCAACGCATCCTGGACGCTCAAGGCCGACCTGGCCGCGTCCTATCTGTGTCGCGTACTCAAGATCATGCGTAAGCGCGACTACACGACTTTCGAGGTTCACGCCGAACCTGAGGACTTCGCGGAAGAATCTCTCATGGGCGGAGCCCTGACATCGGGCTACATCCAGCGTGGCGACGGAGAGATGCCGCGTCAGGGTGCCCGCGGTGCGTGGAAAGTGGTCAACAATTACTACCGCGACCGCAAGCTGATGCACGACGCCGAGATCGAAGACGGTGTGCTGCAGTTCAGCAAGGTCGAGACCCCCGTCGAAGCAGCAGGCAAGGCCGCCAGCGCCTGAGCCGGCTTCACTTGAATCAACGGGCTGTACCTCGCATGTATCCGTGATCTTGTCGTTTTCGTTGGAGGGTCACGGTTCGCGCCCACCGGCGTTCCGAAAGTTGCTGCAGGAAGAGCGAGTCCAGACTTTGGTCTGCCATCTGGGCGGCTCGACGTGCTCGCCGCGGCCCGAAGCTCGATTGAGACGACCACCGCTCGCTGACAATAGCCAGGCGTTTGCCGGCTGACGGCAATCAACGGCGGCGCGAACGCGTCGCGACCTGCCTAACCGTGCCGTCATCGACACGAAATGCTTTTGGCTGCAGCAATTTTGGCGCGAGTCGAAGGTTTGGCAGATCGGGGGAGAACGTCCTGATAGTTCGGCTGTTGTCAGTCGCGCATCGCCTGTCGATTCAGCACGTCTACTTCGCAGCCCGGCGCGGCCGGATCGAAACCATGCTCGATCAGCCAGCGCACGCCTCTCAAGCTGCGCAACGACCACCACGCCTGGATGACCTCGAGGTCGACGTCAGCGCCGTAGCCCTCCACGACGTTATCGAGATGTTCCGGGTGGCCGACGGTCAGTGTTGCGAGGTCGTACAAGGGATCGCCCTGAGCGGCTTCGGACCAGTCGATGACACCGGCGACTTCGTCACCGGTCACGAACACATGGGAGGCTTGGAGATCACCGTGTGTGAACACCGGAGTCCACGACCTGAGCGCAATCTCGGCAATCCGACGGTTGGATGCAATCACGCCGGAGTCAACCACTCCGCTCCTGGTCAGCCATGCACATTCACGGTCCAGCTCCGAGGCGATGTCGTCGAGACAACGGCCGGGCCAGGGCGGCAACGGTGCGTCGTGCAGCATTCGAACGGTGGCACCCGTCGCGGCCCACGCCATTGAAGACGTGGTCGACGGTCTGCCTAAGCGGCCGAGCGCGTTTCCCGGCAGAGCGGCGAGCGCGAGCACGGGCGGCTTGCGCCACAGAATCTGCGCTGTCGGGATTGGGGCTCGGAGCATTGCTTCGACCTCGACGTCGGTATTCGACTGATCGGCGTCGATCTTGAGGAACACCTCGCCGACGCGCAGAGTCGCGCGCTCGCTATGGGCGACGACAACCTCGACTTCTGTCACGTCGGTCAGTATGGCTGGGATGCGCCGTGGCGTCGCCGGGTTTGTCGCGTGCGGTCATTCGCGATCGGAGCGCGGTATGTTCCGCTGACCTCCCGCACCTCAAACTTTCTCAACAACTGCCTTACTGCTCCCTTGTTTGCTGCGTGACATCATCAAGGTCCGCCAAGTCATTCTCACTGAGATCAATTCGCGAAGCAGCAATGTTGGCTTGTAGATGAGCGATGCTCGTGGTGCCGGGCAGGGGAATGACGGTGGCCGCGACCCCGCGCCCGCGCTGATGGACCCACGCAAGAGCGACCTGGCCAGCCGTCGCTCCGACACGAGAAGCGATGCTGGCAAGGGACCGAGCGACAAGATTGCCGGTGGAGTGGTTGAGGTCGCCGTGCCCCATCGGCGAATGTGCGACCAGTGTGATCCCGAGGTCGGCGAGCGTTGGGAGGAACAGTTCAACATCTCGCCGTATAAGGGACCATTGCTCTTGCACGGCAGTGATCGGGTGTACGGCATGAGCTCGTCGGATGTCATCGAGCGTGACATTGGACAGCCCCAGAGCCCGGATCTTCCCTGCCTGGCGGAGCTCGGCCATAGCGTTGACGGTCTCCTCGATTGGTGTGTCCTCGCTGCGGTGATGCAGGTAGTAAAGATCGAGGTGATCGACGTCGAGGCGCCTGAGTGAGCCGTCGATGGCCGCGCGCACCGTTGCAGAGTCCGCCCGAACATTCCAGTCATCAGGACGACCGGACGGCCCGCGGTAGACACCGAATTTGCTGCACAACGTGATGTGTTCACGGTTGGCGCCAATTGCCCGACCAACCAGCTCTTCGTTTCCATACATCTCGGCTGTGTCGAGCATGGGCACCTCGGAGTCGATCGCGGCGCGAACCAGTGCGGCGGGGTCGCGGTCAGCATCACCCCACCCGTTGTCGGTCAATCGCATCAGGCCCAGGCCCTGGATGGGCCCGTCATCGAATGTTTTCGGCGCGACAGTCATGAATGAGTACATTATCGGGGCCGCTGATCAGAACCAGGTCGCCAAAGAGGCCGATTCCGGCGACTTCGACATCTCGCTGCATCGCCCGTTCAGCGCTTGACGCGGTGCAGCTGTCGATCGCTGTTCGGAAGTGGGCGTAAACAGCTGAATATCACGCTGCGAAATGTCGAGTGTCCTGACTTGCTCAGGATGATTCTGTCCGCTTGACCCGCGCGTTATGCACAACCATCGGGACAGTTATTGCCAGGACCATCGCTATCACGAGCACCGATATGAAAACCCAGGGACGTTCTGTCTCGGATGCTCGGACGGTCAACACAGCTCCACTCGTAAGCAGGGGCATCCCTGCTGCCGCGAGTAGATCGACGTGCCGCGGGGCGACAGGAGGTCCGGCGAAGTATGGAACTCGAACGCCTGAGTTCTCCCGAAGCATCCGTCGCTCCGACATCGCGTAAGTGGTCGCGCCGACTACGAAAATGGCCAGTCCGAGTACGACAAGACCAATTCCCGTTCGGGTGGTGAGCGCGGCAAACATGAACACCGATGTCACTGCCGGATAGAGCACCACCATCTTCCAGAGTGGAGTCTTGGTCCGCGTGTCGACTGCAACACTGATCGGGCGCATCGGTTCGAGAGGCTCCATCAGCTCAGCGTGCCATGCGCCGCTCGGGAAACAAACTGCCTGTGCCGTTTCTGGCGGACTCCGACTGCCTGGCCTGGATGTCGGGACCCCTCACTACGATTCTCGTCGTGACCGATTACGACGATCTCGACATGTTCGGTGGCCTCGACGCCTCCTCCCTGCCGCTCCGCCAGCAGCAGATTCTGATGACCATCCGGGATCTCGTGGCTGCCAACGGGTGCACGCCGAGCACACGGCAGATCGGAGACGCGGTTGGTCTGCGCTCGACGTCGACGGTGTCCAAGCACCTCAAGAGTCTCGAAGAGAAGGGCTTCCTCCGTAGGGGAGCGGCCATGGCTCGGCAGCTGGACGTGCGGCCGTTCCTCGTAGGCGCGAAGGAACAGTCGTCGTCGAATACGGTGACGGTTCCGGTCGTCGGTGACATCGCGGCCGGCGCGCCGATCCTCGCGGAGGAGCACGCCGACGAGGTGCTTGCGCTTCCTCGCGAGCTCGTGGGCTCCGGCACGGTGTTCGGACTTCGGGTGCGTGGTGAGTCGATGGTCGACGCAGCGATCTGTGACGGTGACGTCGTCGTGGTGCGCCGCCAGGACGAAGCTCATTCCGGTGAGATCGTCGCCGCGATGATCGACGGCGAGGCCACGGTGAAGGTGCTCCGGCGTCGCGACGGTCACGTGTACCTCGAGCCTCGCAATCCCGCATACAGCGTCATCGACGGCGATCGCGCGGTCATCCTGGGCAAAGTTGTTTCCGTGATGCGACGTATCTGAGAGGTGTCCGGTCTCAGCGATGGTTGGCGCGGGGACCGCCGTATTCCTCATCGGTGACTTTGTCGCCCCATGTAGTTTCGGTGCCTCCGTCGCCGGGTCCTTCCCACAGTGCGAGGTGGCTCATGAAACGGTCGGGTGCCGCGCCGTGCCAGTGTTCCTCTCCCGCTGGGGTGTAGACGGTCTCACCCGGGTGGACTTCGACGATCTCGCCGCCGCGAGCTTGAACCAGCGCGGTACCGGAGACGATGTGGAGGGTCTGTCCGACTGCATGGGAGTGCCAGTCGGTTCGCGCGCACGGTGCAAAGCGAACCATGTTGGCGCGCATCCTCGACGGCTCCTGTCCGGCGTAGATGACGTCCCACCAGACGTCGCCGGTGAACCAGTCGCTGGGTGCTTTGCTGGTGGGCTGGGGCTTCAAGATTTCCATGAGGTCTCCTCGGAATCGAAAGGGGCGGTTCAGTTCTGCGTCAGCGGAACAAGTCGAATGGTGTTGGGTGCGGCGGCGCGGCCGGTGACGGAGCCGACGATCTGCGGGCCGTAGCGGTCGTACTTGGTGTGATAGGCGGAGTCGATCGACGAGTGGGCATCCGGTGCGGCGGACTCGAACGCCACGTCCCGCTCGATTCCTCCTGCTCGGATTCGGCCCGTTCCACTTGCCTTTGCTCGGACGAACCACGGGTTGTCGGTTCCGTAGGCCGAGCGAACGTACAGTTGGTTGTCGGTACGGACAACCCAAATCGTGACGTACGGCCTTGCGGTTCCGTCTCGGCGGTACGAGGAGACCTGCAACTCCTCGGCGTCGCCGATCTTGGTCAGTTCAGCCTCGGTCCACGAGTGCGACATCTCGGCTTCCTTTCTCCTGGTCGAATTGCTTTGCGGTACTTCGCGTTCTCGTAGCCGGGACGATCAGTGCGAGGACGATGACGAGACAAGCGGCGAGCAGGGCGGTGCCTGCGGTGAGAGCCGTTGATACGTGATCGGTGAGTGCCGTTGTAGCGTCGTCGGCAGAGGATCCGGCGCCCGCGGAGACTGCGACGAGGATGCCGAGTCCGAGGGCACTACCCAGTTGGTGTGCAGTGTTGACCAATCCTGATGCGGCACCGGCATCCTCGGCCTGTACCCCGGAGATGCCGGCAGAAGTCAGAGGGGCGAAAGCCAACCCCTGTCCGGCGCCGATCAAGATCATCGGAAGTGCTATCGCAGTGAGGTACGTGCTGCCGGGATGGACCAGACTGAGCCACGCCATCCCGGCCAGGGTGACGGCAATGCCAACCGACAGAATTGCGGAATTTCCGAATCGCGGTGTCAGTCGCGGAATAAGCATCGCCACAGCAAAATTGACGATCGTCATCGGGAAGAAGGCGATGCCTGCTTGGAACGCGCTGAAGCCCATGACGCCTTGGAGTAGCTGAGTCGTGAAGTAGAAGAATCCGATCATGGCACCCAGATAGAGCATTCGGGCGGCGTACGCCCCGGATCGCTCCCGGCTACGGAACAACCTCAGTGGCATGATCGGCTGCTCCGCTCTCGCTTCGTTGAGGAAGAGCAAGGTCAGTAGTATCGCCCCGGCCGCCAGTGTCGCAACGGTGATCGGTGAGGTCCACCCCGCTTCGGCCGAGTTGACGGTGCCGAAGACGAGCGCGGTCATCCCGAGTGTGGCGAGAACAGCGCCGGCCACATCGAAACGTCCGGAGTTGGGCTCGGTTTCCGGAATGAACCGGGGAGCGAGAGCGATCATCGCGATACCGATCGGAACGTTGATGAAAAAGCCTGCGCGCCAAGACACCCAGTCGGCAAGGGCGCCGCCGATCACGAGTCCGAGGCTGGCGCCTATTCCCGCAGCAGCGCCGTACCAGGCAACAGCGCGCGTTCGCTCCGGGCCGGGCGGGAAGCTGGCGGTCAGCAGTGACAGCGACGCCGGGGCCACCACTGCGGCTCCGACGCCTTGGAGAGCGCGCGCTGCGATGAGCCACCAACCGTTCGGCGCGACCCCGACGAGAAACGACGCAATCGCGAAGATCGCGAGACCGGCCACGAATACGCGTCGACGGCCGAAGATGTCCCCGAGACGAGCACCCAGCAGGAGAAGCCCGCCGAACACCAGGGTGTAGGCGTCCTGGACCCAGGACAGCCCGGTTGCCGAGTAACCCATGCTGCTTTGGATGCTGGGTAGCCCGGTGAAGATGATCGAATTGTCGAGCAGGATCATGAAATAGCTGATCAGAATGATCGCCAGGATCGCGGTGGGATTGATGCGACCGGCAACAGGGCGGGTGGCAATGTGGGTCACGCGCATCTTCTTCGCAAGTGGTGGACTTTCGCAAGTGGTGGACTACGGGCGGACGAGGACCTTCAACGATTCACGGGAGTCCATGGCTCGGTAGCCTTCCGCTACGTCGTCGAGTCCGACGGTGTGGTCGAAGACCTTGCCCGGCTCGATCTTTCCATCGAGCACATCCGGCATCAGCTCTTCGATGTACGCGCGCACCGGGGCCGGTCCACCGGTGAGTGTGATGTTGGGTCCGAAGAGTGTCCCGAATCCGATTGGAGCTTCTTCGTATTGGGGTACTCCGACTCGGCTGATGATGCCGCCCGGTCGGACAACTCCGAGCGACTGCTCGTAGGCAGGCATGTGACCTACCGCTTCGAGGACGACATGAGTGCCGTCGCCTCCGGTCAGTTCGCGGACTTTCTCGATGCCCTCGTCTCCACGTTCGGCAACCACGTCGGTGGCTCCGAACTCGAGACCGAGATCCGTGCGGGTCTTGTGGCGCCCCATGAGGATGATGCGCTCGGCGCCGAGGCGTTTGGCGGAGAGCACTGCCATCAGCCCCACGGCTCCATCGCCGATGACCGTGACCGTCGTGCGTTGGTTGACGCCACCCTTGACCGCCGCGTGATAGCCGGTGCCGAAGACGTCGGAGAGTGTGAGCAGTGACGGTAGGAGTTCGGAATCCTCACCGACCGGCGCCTTGACCAGGGTGCCGTCTGCCAACGGCACTCGGATGGCCTCTGCCTGACCGCCTCCGATCCCGTTTCCGGCCCAGAATCCACCGTGTCGGCAAGACGTCTGCAAGCCTTCGCGGCAGAAGTCGCACGTCCCGTCGGACCAGGCGAAGGGGGCGATGACGAAGTCGCCCTTCTTCAACGTGGACACCTCGCGACCGGTCTCTTCCACCACTCCGACGAATTCGTGGCCCATCGGGGAACCACCGGGCGTGGCCGGCATGTTGTGGTACGGGTGCAGGTCAGAGCCGCAAACGCACGCCCTGACGACCCGCACGATCGCGTCCGTCGGCTGCTGCAGTGCCGGATCGGGCACGGTCTCGACTCGAACGTCTCCGGCGCCGTACATGATGGTTGCTCGCATGGTGTCCCCTCTTGCTTCTGGTGTCGCGTGCTTCGAAGTCGACGTTTCGGCGTGGACCGGTCGACTGCAATCAGTCAACGCCGCGCCTCGCGGGCGCGGGAGTGTCTGTTGTTCCAGGTAACGGCAGTACCTCCCTCGGTCTTCTCCGCTCGAGTAACGTGAACTGCATGGACAACCGAGCCGAGATCCGCGAATTCCTCAGCTCCCGTCGTGCTCGCATCACACCCGAGCAGGCAGGGCTGCCGGCCTACGGCGGAAACCGTCGCGTCAAGGGGTTGCGCCGTGAGGAAGTCGCTCTGCTCGCCGGTGTGAGCATCGACTACTACGTGCGCATGGAACGCGGAAATCTGGCGGGAGCGTCGGACTCGGTGCTCGAAAGCCTTTCCCGAGCACTGCAACTCGACGAAGCCGAAACTGCCCATTTGTACGACCTCGCGAAGGCGGCCAGTGCAGGCGCACCGAGTAGAAAGCGGCCCGCCCCCAAGGGCGTGAGCCCGGCGATTCAGCAGATACTCGACGCCATCACCGACGCGCCGGCGTGGGTACGTAATGCCAGGCACGACATGCTGGCGGCCAATCGTATGGCGCGCGCGTTGTATTCGCCGGTGTTGGCCGATCCACGTAGGCCGGCGAACAACGCCCGGTTCGTGTACCTGGACCCGGCATCGCAGGACTTCTTCGTGGATTGGGAGCGCGCGGCAGACGACATCGCCGCGATGCTCCGCTCGGAAGCGGGGCGCAATCCTCATGACAAGGCGTTGACCGAGCTTATCGGCGAACTTGCCACTCGCAGTGAGGTATTCCGCACCCGATGGGCGAAACACAATGTGCGCTTTCATCGGACGGGATTCAAGAAGGTTCGTCACCCCGTCGTCGGAGACCTGGAGCTGAACTTCGAGGCGATGGAACTGCCGTCCAATCCCGGGCTGACACTGCTGGTCTACACCGCGGCGCCTGGGACGCCCACGGCTGACGCACTCAAACTCTTGGCGAGTTGGGCGGCAACCCAGGATCAGCTGGATCCGGCGAACGACAGCGAAGCGGCGCTCTGAATTCGATCGGCAGGTAATCGTGCCGATTCAGCTCAGATGCGTTACTGCCCAAGCTACCTGGTCTCCACCTCGTCGTTTCGCCCGATACATCGCGTTGTCGGCGTCGGCAAGAATCCGATCGATGGTTCCCGAAGCGTCCGGGATTGTCGAGGACAGCCACACGCTGGCTCCGACGCTCACGGAAATCGACTGCCGGCCGGCGGGCCGCGATATCGAATTGTGAATGTCCACCACGGTTTGTTCGATGCGACGTGGCTCCACGGGCATGAGAATCACGAACTCGTCGCCGCCAGTCCGCGCAACCAGCCCGACCTCTCCGACCACCGAGTTCAGGCGCCGGCCGACTGTCACCAGCATCCGATCGCCTTCCGCGTGACCCAGTTTGTCGTTGACGCTCTTGAACGAATCGACATCGATCACCACCGCAAGGACTACGTGTCCTTGGAGTTCGCCGACACCGAACAACTGTTGCCAGACATTGTGCAGCCCAAGTCGATTCAGGGCAGCGGTGAGTGGATCGCGCCAAGAGTGTCGTGCGTCGTCGGTCAAATACAGGACGAGGAAATGCACGGTCATCGAAGCTGAAGCGATAACACACCCGATGACGAATCCAGTGGACACCGACAGCGAAGAGTCGGTATCCGGATCGGTTACAGCTCGAATTGTCAGTAGCGCAACGACGAACAGCGCGCCGGTGATCTGTGCTGTGACTATTCGAGGGCTGTGGAATACCGACGAATAGTTCGCGACGACCACGAACAGAACGGTGCCGGTCAATGCCAGGAAGCTCGAATGGATTCCGGCGAGAAGTATCAAGGACAAGCAGATATTGGTGAGCGAAACGAAACGAACGGATTGATGGTGACTCGGCCAAGACCGTCCGAGTGACCAGCGAATCATGCAGTAGAGCGCGATCATGCATGCTGCGCCCGCCGCGAGCCGTTCAGGGAGTTCGGTTGCGCCACCCTTCACGAATTGAGCCAGTACGGCGAGTGCCACGAACACAGCGCACCAAAAGGTGACGACCACCCTGGCTGTCCCCAACATCGATCGAGCAGCCAGGAACCTCGGGAACCATTCGCCGTCGTATGCAAGAGACCACCAGCGACTCAACAGTCCAGTTGTTTGACGAATGTTCTGCCCCAACCCCGCAGCGCCACTGACTCCCATGAAACCCCCTCCGAGATCTTGCGAAAATTCCCGGAAGATTCTTCGTCAAGATTTGATCCCCGAACAAGGTACCCGATAGTTGAACGATGGATTGCCGTCTCGTGGGGTGTGGGCTGCTCTAGGGTGTGATCGCTGTGGTCAGGATCTTTCTGAGTGCCGGAAGGTCCAGGGTTGCAGCAAGATCTGCAATAGTGACCCCCGACAGTGATGCGCGCCAGGCTTTTTCGGCGTCGGCCATGACCTTGGCGATTCCGCAGGCGGAACGGCACTGTTCCGGTGGGGCGGCGAGGATTCCTTGCTGTCGAATCTCCGTGCACCGGAACGCAGGTTCGGTGCCGTCAACGGCCTGTACGACGTCGAGAACGGTGATCTTCTCGGGAGCCCGGGTGAGAACGTACCCGCCGTCTCGGCCCTCGGTCGGATTGACCAGACCGGCGTGCGCGAGCGCTCGCAGATGCTTCGCCAGGTATGTCTTCGACACCCCGTGAAGTTCGGCGAGTCTGGCTGTGGGTACCGGCCCCTCGGACTGGCTCAGAACCACGCAGCAGTGGAGTGACCACTCCACGCCTCCGGAAAGCTTCATGATTGGACTCTATCGACGCCGCGGAAAGCGGTGAGGGCCGGACGTCGCTCGAGTTGTCGACGTCAGGCCTTCTCGGCAAGCCACGCGTCGTATGTTGTCGGCGCGATCCATGCATCTGCACCGGGTGTCGGGGTCAGTGCCGAGTTGTCGAGTTTCGCGCCGAAGTAGCCGGCTTCGGGATCGGAGATCACCGAACGCTTGTCGCCGGTGACGAGGAACAAGCGCCGGACCAGTTCGTCGATGCCCAGCGGTTCGGGTCCGGCAATCTCGACCGTGCCGTTTCGCGGCGCGGCGGTCACTACCTCGGCGACGTGGGACACGACGTCTCGAGACGCGATGGGTTGCAGATGTCCCGGCGTTGCGTGGACGGCGCCGTCGGTGGTTCCCGCGTCGGCGATTCCGGCGACGAACTCGAAGAATTGGGTCGATCGGACGATCGTGTAGGGGGTCGGGCCGGCTTTGACCAGGTCTTCCTGGGCGATTTTGGCTCGCATGTACCCGGAATCGGGCAGTCGATCGGCGTCGACGATGGACAGGATGACGTGGTGCCCGACGCCCGCCTTCTCTTCTGCGGCGAGGATATGGCTGGTTCCGTCACGGAAGAAGGCCAAGACGTCTTCGTCCGACCACGACGGAGAATTGGTCAGATCCACGACGACGTCGGCACCCTCGACTGCTTCGGCGATTCCTGCGCCGGTGGTGATGTCGATCCCGTCTGCCCGACCGAGCGCCTTCACGTCGTGCCCGGCGTCAGCGAGCTTGGCGGCGACCTGGCTTCCGATCAGTCCGCTTCCGAAAATGACGATCTTCATGATTTTCTCCTTTACTCGGATAAGTCATGTCCAAGTATACTCGGACACAACTTATCCAAGTCAAGGGTGTCTGATCAGCCGAAGAGTTCGGCTGCGAGTGCTTCGTAGGTCGCGAGCGGATCACCCTCGGCGGGAAGTGCTTGGATCGCAACGTGATCGGCACCTGCCGCGACATGCTCCCGAAGTCGATCCGCGATGGACTTCGCGGTACCGCGCGCAACCAGAGCGTCGATGACGCGATCGTTTCCTTCGTTCGCCAACTCTTCGGGCGCAAAACCGAGGCGCTCGAGATTGCTCGTGTAGTTGCGCAGATACAGATACGGGTTGGCGACGGCGGGGCGACCGATTGCTCTGGCCTTCTCCGGATCGGTTTCCAGAACAACCTTGTGCTCAGGGGCAAGAATCTTCGAAGGGCCGAGGATTTCACGAGCTTCGGCGGTGTGTTCGGGGATGGTCAGGTACGGATGCGCGCCGGCAGCGCGATCTGCGGACAGTTTCAACACCTTCGGTCCCAGTGCGGCGAGGACGCGCCGCGATTCCGGGACCTGGGCCTCGTCGAGTTCGTCGAGGTACGACACGAGCGAGGCGTACGGCTTGGTGTAGTCGCCGGTCGCCTCCGGATGTCCGACGCCTACGCCGAGCAGGAATCGCCCCGGGTGCGCCGCTTCGAGTCGGTGATAGGACTCCGCCACCTCAGCCGCAGGTGAGGACCAGATGTTGACGATTCCGGTTGCCACGGTGATGTGCTCGGTCGCGTCGAGAAGTTTCTCGGCGATCCGTAGATCGGCGCGTGGGGAGCCGCCGATCCAGATGGTGCCGAAACCGAGTTTCTCGATCGCAGTTCCCAGCTCGGGCGGCAAACCAGCCGCTCCTCGCCAGATTCCGTAGGTGCCCAGGTCAGGTGTTTTCGTAGTCTCCGTCACAGCGGGTGCAACTCGGCTGCTGCCGGGATCTATTCCTTCCGTCGTCATTTGCCCGGCGCGCGGTAGTCAGTCGGTCGCTTGACTGCCTCGTCGATCTGCTCCGGCGTGAGCAGTGTGATCGACTCCGAGCGTGCTGCACCTGCCGCAGCCGTGCGAATGCTCAATGCGGCTGCCGCGACGTCGTCCGGCAGGTTGCCGATCACGAACATGTCGTGACCGCCCAGTGCGAAGTGGCAGGATTCGACAGTGCCACCGATGCTTTCGACCATTCGCGTTATCGCGTCGCGCCGCGCAGTGCCTCCCTCCTGCTGTAGACCGGCGGCGCCGGAGGGTGAGTACGTCACTTGCCAGAGGTATTTCGGCATTTCCACTCCTAGCTCGGGATGGGTACTTCGATCGTGTACCCGTAGGGCGCTCGGTGGCAATGGGTAGGGGACAATCACGGCATGGTTGGAACTCCGGTGATCGTGACTATCGTGTCCGTGTGTGTAGGTTTTGTGATCTTCATGCTCGCTGCCAGTGGTGCACGCGGAAAGTGGGACCGTCGCCTCGTGATCGCGTTGTTCATCGGTGCGGTGGTGTGCCTGACCGTCGTACCGGTATCCGTCGCGCTCAGCGCCGGAGTTTGAAACACGGAGTGCCAAAACGCTCGAGTGCCGCTTAGTCTGAATCGATGGCAGATATTCGGGTAGGTATCTCCGGGTGGACGTATCCCGCGTGGCGCGGAGATTTCTATCCGAAAGGTCTTGCTCACCGCAAAGAATTGTCTTATGCCGCAGAGAGATTGACGTCGATCGAGATCAACGGCTCGTTCTACGCGCTGCAGAAGCCGGAAAGCTACACCAAATGGCGCAGCGAAACTCCCGAAGATTTTGTGTTCGCGATCAAGGGCGGCCGGTACATCACACACATGAAACGGCTGCTCGACGCCCGTGACGGACTCGCCAACTTCTTTGCCGCCGGAACACTCGCCCTCGGCCCCAAGCTCGGGCCGATTCTGTGGCAACTACCTCCGACGCTGCAGTTCGAATCGCAGCGATTGGCCGACTTCTTCGACGGTCTTCCCCGTACCACTCAGGCTGCAGCCGATCTGGCAGCACAGCACGACGACAAACTCACCGAAGACCGAGTGTTCGCCCAGACCGAGAGGGACGTGCCGATTCGTTACGCGGTGGAAGCGCGGCACGCCAGCTTCGAGACCGACGAAGCCGTGGACCTGATGCGCGAGCACTCCATCGGTTTTGTCGTCGCAGACACAGCCGGCAGGTATCCCCGCATCACCACTCCTACTGCCGATTTTGTCTATGTGCGGATGCACGGGGACAAGGAACTGTATGCGAGTGGGTACACCGACGAAGCTCTGGACAAGTGGTCCAAGCGCTTTCGGGATTGGATTGACGAGGGCCTCGACGTGTACGTCTACTTCGACAACGACATGAAAGGCTTTGCGCCGCACAACGCAATGTCCTTGTTGGAGCGACTGCGCTGACGGATCGCCTCTCATGTCGGTGGGATGTGGAAGGCTTCCGCATGAACACGAGGACCGAGGAGATACCACGATGACGCCAGAACAGCGGACGCCAGAACAGAGCTGGCCGACGCATTGGCCGAAGGTCGCCCGTGACATCGCCGATGCCACGGCCGACGCACTCGCCGCGGTGCGGGCGGCAAATCGTGACGGACTACTCGTGGCTGTCGAGGAACTGCGCGGGCTCTCGTTCGAGCAGGTCAGCTCGGTTCACGCGGCGATCGTGCGCGAATTGCTCGAGGACACGCATCCGGACGGCTTGTCCAGCGAGGACGTGCAGGATGCGCTCACCGCCTGCGCCAAGTCCACGATCGTGTGGCTGCCGGATCTGGACGTGCAGGCGCTCGCTGCGGTCTACACCGGGGCGCTCGGGATTTCGGATCTGGAAGACGATTCGTTCCGCATCGGGCACGGCGCGTACCTGCGTTCGGCGGTTCTGGTCATCGGGAGTTTGTCGACCGGAGTGAAGAAAGCTCAGAGCGCGTACATTATTCGTGCAATCGACGAAATCGCACGTGCACAGACCATCGAGATGCCCTGAGCGTCAGTTCGTAAATCGAATTAGGCTGAGGTCATGTCCAAGATCGCCAGCGCAGATCGTGTGTCGTTTGCCGAACTCCTCGAGTTCATCAGGCCGCGCCATCGGGCCACGTTCGTCACGGTGAAGAAATCCGGCGAGCTGCAGATCTCTCCGGTGACGTGCGGGGTCGACGACGAGGGTCGGATCGTCATCTCCACGTACCCGGAACGGGCCAAGGCCGCGAATGTCCGCCGCACCCCGGCGGTGTCTCTGTGTATCCACTCCGACGAGTGGAATGGCCCGTACGTCCAGGTGAACGGAACCGCGGAGTTGATCGACCTCCCGGACTCGGTGGAACCGTTGGTCGACTACTACCGATCCATCGCCGGTGATCATCCCGACTGGGACGAGTACCGCGAAGCCATGCGCAAGCAGGGTAAGAGCCTGATCCGCGTCACCGTCGACTCCTGGGGTCCGATCGCAACAGGCGGGTTTCCGCCCGGACGCTGACGTTATCGAGCAGGCGGCGAGAGTTCGACTACATGCGCGTCTTTGGCGGCCAGCGGCTCTTTGCAGTGCGCGCACACAACTTGGGCGTGCAGGATCTCACCGCAACGGTGTTCGACGACGGTTGGCGGTGGACCCGTCGTCGCAAAGGCGTCCCCCCATTCCATGAGCGCCATCAGAATGGGATAGAGCGCCTTCCCTGATTCGGTGGTGACGTATTCGTAGCGCGGTGGATGGTCTTCGTAGCGTCGCTTCGTGAGGACGTCGGCGTCGACAAGGGTGCGTAGACGCGCGGCGAGGATGTCGCGGCTCGCACCCGTGCCCGCGGCGATCTCGTCGAACCGTCGTTGCCCGAGGACGATTTCTCGGAGCACCAACAGTGACCACTTCTCGCCGACGACCTCCAAGGCGTTGGCGATGGAGCAGTTGCGTCCTTTTGTCGCCGTCATCTCTGGGCCCCTGTTAGTTGGAAATGTTAGTTGGGAATTCCAACTTAGCACTTGACGGCATGTATTCGAGGGCGGAAGGTAGGTCGAGAAATCCAACGGAGCAGATGAGGGGTCGTCATGACGGAATTGAATCTCGAGGCAGCAAGCGGATTTGTCAGCGCTGCCGGATTGCAACTGGACGAGGTGTCCGGCACGAAGGTTGTCGGGCACATCGATCTGTCCGAGGAGCATCACACGCCGTGGGGCGTAGTCCACGGCGGTGTCTACACGACCGCCGTCGAGTCCGCCGCGAGCATCGGGGCCAGTACTGCAGTGGCGGACCGTGGCGAATTTGCCGTCGGAGTGCACAACGGAACGGATTTCCTGCGGGCGCGTACGGGTGGGCGCGTGGACGTCGTGGCTGTGCCGATACAGCAGGGCCGGGTTCAGCAGTTGTGGTCGGTGGTCATCACCGATCCGGAATCGGGCAAGGAGGTGGCGCGCGGTCAGGTGCGTTTGCAGAACGTACCGCTGCCGAAGTAGGTCAGTCCCAGATCCCCGAGTCGATGTTGAGTGAGATGCGTTTGAGCAGTGCCGTCAGTTGGGCACGTTCGTCCTCGTCGAGTCCGGTGAGTACTTGACGGTCTCGCTCGACGCGTCGGGGAAACTCTGCCTCGACCAATGCGCGACCGGCATCGGTGAGTTGAAGCAGAACCACTCGTCCGTCGTGTTCGAAGCGCTGACGCTCGACAAAGCCCAGCTTGGCCAGGCGGTCTGCGTGTTTTGTGGTGGCGGCGCCGCTGACCATCGTGACGGCGGTGACTTCGCTCGCCCGCAGGGGACGGTCACTGCGAGCGAGTGCACTCATCACGTCGAATTCGGCGCGAGAGACCCCGCTGGACGCCAGTGCGCGGTCGAGCTGGTGAAGAGACTGCGCGTTGATGCGGGCGATCCGGCCCATCACTTCGACGGGGGCGGTGTCGAACTCCGGGTAGGCGCGCTTCCATTCGCGACGGACTTTGTCGATGAAGTCGTCTTCGGATCTGTTCGCCGCGCCCATGGCCCCATCTTAGCGACAGATTTCACATTACTTCACAAGTAATTTACTAGTGAAATAAATGTATGCTGGGTGGGTGACCCGAACCGAAACCGCAGCCAGGACGCCCAGCCGTCTCACTCATTCGAGTGAGGCCATTGCACATACCGTCTCCGGGGCGACGTGGCGAGCGGCTTTTCGTATCGGATCCGCGGACGCGACCATCGCCCCGGCGATCAGAGTCGGACTCGCCACCGCCGTAGTCCTCGTGGTCGGCGGACTGCTCGGGCAGCGGGAATTGGCCGGCTTCGCGGCCTTGGGTGCGCTGTGTGCCGCGTTCGGCAGGTACGAGCCGTACCCACGGTTGGCCGGCAAGCTGGCAATGGTGGGTGCTGCACTGGTGGCTTCGATTGCCTTCGGCGGCGCCATGGGTGTCGCGGGCGTTCCGATGTGGTTGCAGATCGGCATCCTCTCTTTGCTTGCGGGTGCGTCGTACTGCTTCATGTCGGGCTTCCGGATCACCGGACCAGGGCCCGTCATCCTCGTCTTCGCGGCGACCGGTGCAGCCGGATATGCCTCCAGCGTTGATGATTTGGCGCGGTTGGTCATTGCCGGTGCGCTCGGAGTTCTGGTCGGTTGGGCGGCCGCGATGCTCCCAGCGCTCGTACTGCCGATGGGACCTGCCCGCCTGGCAGTTGCCCGTGCAGTTTCTGCGGTAGGGCGTCTCGAACAGTCCGGCGCAGGCGGAGTGGAACCGGCGCTCGGATCGATTGCCAACGCCCGCTTGGTTATTGCGTCGAGTGGCCGGATCAAGTCGACCGTCGATCACGGACGCGAACTGGTGGCGGTGCTCGACGAAGCAGAAGCGGCAGTTCAGGAGTGGCAGTTGCACGGCGACGCCACCCTGATTCGCAGCATTGCTCGGCACGAGAAGGAGCTTCGGAAGCTCAAGCGTTCCAGCATGATCGAACACGATCTCGCACCGGCAAAGAACCTGGCCGCGCCCGAAGGCTATTTTCTCGAAGGATTGAATCGGCTGTATTCGCGCCCGGTGCGGATGAATGCTCTCCGCATCGTGGCAGCGTCGGCTCTGGCCGGTTGGCTCGCGGCGGGAGCCGGGTTGGAGCATCCGCTCTGGGCGTCGATGGGTGCCATCGCCGCGATGCAGGGGCTGAACTACAAGCAGACCGTCCAGCGTGGGATTCAGCGGTTGGTGGGAAATGTCGGTGGCGCCGTCGTCGCTGCTGCTCTCATCGCATTGACGCTCGGCTACTGGCAAGCGGTTGCCGTGGTCGTGATTCTGCAGACTGCTGCTGAGCTGCTCGTGATCAAGAACTATGCACTGACATCACTGGCCGTCACCCCGATGGCACTGCTCCTCATCGGTTTCAGTGCTCCGATCGGGACCGAAGCGGCAGTGGCTCGCGTCGCGGACACTCTCATCGGCGTGGTGATCGGTGTTGTCGTCGCCGCTGTGACGATCAGTCGATCGGATCGCCACCACGTCACCGTGTAACCGGTACTGCCGTGTTTCCGGTACTGCCGTGTTTCCGGTACTGCCGTGTTTCCGGTACTGCGTAGGCTCCTGCAGGTGGAGGACAGCACGCCGGTCGACGGCCGGAAACTGCGTTACCAGCATCGCCGTGCCGAATTGCTCGAGCAGGTAACCGCGTACGTCACGGCGAACGGCGTCGGTGAACTGTCCATGCGGCCATTGGCCAAGGATCTGGGGATCAGTCATGCGACACTCATCCATCATTTCGGTTCGAAGGAACAACTGCTCACTGAAGTAGTTGCCACCCTGCGAGACAGTTCTTCTCTCGACATCTCTTCCGGGACCGACATCGTCGAGATGTTGACGAGTTACTGGAATGGGCGCACATCAGCGGAATCGTTGCCGAACTTTCGCTTGATGTTCGAGATCTACGGACAGGCGTTGTTGCATCCGGAGCGGTATCGCGAGTTTCTCGACCATGTGGTGGGGGACTGGTTGGGTGGTTTGGCGGAAGCTGCGCTCGCGCACGGATGTCCACCCGATCGCGCTGATCGCTACGCGACGATCGTGTTGGCGCAGATTCGCGGGTTGACGCTCGATCTGGTGACCACCGGTGACCGCGTCAGAATCGACGCGGCGTTCGCCGAATTCGCGGCCGCGATGGGCGCTCTGGCCAGCTCCTGGAAGGCGATCTGACGCACCGAATGCCGTGACGCTTCAGGCGATCTGCTCGAACAGGGACACGATGATCCCTTCAGGCCCCCGGACGTAGGCCATGCGCACGCTGTTCTCGTACTCGCCGATCCCGCCGATGAGCCCGTAACCGTCCGCAGCCACCGCATCGACCGCCGCCTGGAGATCGCCCACCTCGAAAGACACGTTGCGTATCCCGATCTCGTTGGCCATCGGAGCAGGCGATCCGGGTACGTGCTCGGGCGTGACGAAGGACGAGAGCTCGAGCCGTGATCCTTCGCCCGGCGGGCGCAGCATGGCGATTTCGCACTTGGCTCCAGGGATACCGCAGACGGTTTCCACGAACTCACCCTCCACGGATCCGGTGCCCTCCACCTCGAGACCCAGACCGACGAAGAATGCCGTCGCTGATTCGAGGTCCGCGACGGTGATGCCGATGTGGTCGAAACGCTGTACGTGTGCCATGTGCCCATCCTCCTACTGTTTTTTCGTGCGGTTCGATGCTAGGTCGGAGTTAGGGCGTGAATCTCGACATATACGTTTCACGAAGCTGCAAGATTTTGCTTGACCGATCGGTTAAACAAAATCTACGATAACGTCCAACGAGGTCGCCCACCGCACGAACCGGAGTCGTCAGACGTGAAATTCCAGTCGAAGTCGTTTGCCCGCGTATCCATCGCAGCCCTCTGTGCTGCAACGATCGGCTCCGCCGTTGCTGCGCCCATCGCGTCCGCACAGGCACCGAGCGCGTCGCAAGCCACCGGCACTGTGGTGTCGAGTGAGCCGCTACCGAAAGATCTGTGGATTCCGGGTACCGCCGACGCCAAGCGATTCACGTACTGGACCATCGGTTCCAACGGCGGGCCTGCGCTGAGCAGTGGCGCGTACTACGTCCCGGCCGGCCCGGCACCGGAAGGTGGTTGGCCCGTCATCGCGTGGGCGCACGGCACCACGGGACTCGACGATTCCTGTGCCCCTTCGCTGGTCGGGCCTGGCCTGCCCGAGCGCGACTACCCCTACCTGGGGCGTTGGCTCTCCGAGGGCTACGCCGTAGTCGCCACCGACTACGTCGGTCTGGGAACACCGGGGCTGATGCCGTATCTCGACGGAAAGGTGGAGGCGCACAGCGTCGTCGACTCGGTCAAGGCTGCTCGGGTGATCGAACCCACCATCTCGAATCGGTGGGCAGTGGTCGGACAGTCGCAGGGCGGCGGAGCGGCCATCACGACGGCGCGCTACGCCACTGAATACGGTGGGGATTCTCTCGACTATCGCGGCGGGGTGGGTACCGGAGTGCCGGCCAACATCGAGTTGACCCTCCTGCCTGCCGGTCCGGGCTTCCCTCCCATCGCCCTCGGCGGCGGATTGACGTCGTACGCGCTCTACATCCTCGCGGGCTTGCGGGAAGCGCACCCCGAGATCGACTTGAATTCCTACCTGAACGACTTGGGAAGGGAAAAGGTCGACTCGGCCGAAAAGCTCTGCGCCGCAGACCTGGACGAGGCTTCCAAGGATCTGGTCCTCGGTGACATCTTTTCCCGCCCGCTCAGTCAGATCCCGAACTTCCAGGGTCTGCTGAACGATTACATGGGTGTACCGACCAGTGGATACGATCGCCCCATCTTCATCGGCCAGGGCCTGCTTGACGTGGATGTCCCTGCACCGTCTGCACTTTCGCTGGTTGCAGCGTTGGTCGCCAACGGTGAACCGGTCACGTTCAAGACCTACAACACCGATCACAGCGGCGCTTTGGTCGAATCACAGGCTGACACGATTCCGTTCGTCGCGAACCTGTTCCGCTAGGCATACCGAGAATCCAGATCATCCGCGGGGTCGCTGTCGCACAAGTGTGACAGCGACCCCGCGGTCATTTCTGTGACTCCTTGATTGCGTACAGCCGCGCCTCGAGGCCGTCGAGGACACGGTCGAGTGTGTAGCGATAGTGTTCTGCCCGTGTTGCTTCCGCAGCATCCGGTGGACCGGCGAACTTCCCGATCAGTGTCTCCATCGATGAACGAGGATCTGAGGGTCCGTCGTTACTCAGTCGTTCCAGCATCGCGCTGTGATCGGGTGAAGGCTGTCCGCTGGGAATGCGCCTGGCGTCGTTCATGGCGATCAGTGTGGTTGTCGAGGTGAAGGCGACGGTGTAAGCCTGAGCGGCTTCTTCCCCGAACCCGGCGTCGATCAGCGATGCCAATCCGGCCTCCATGAGTTCCCGGCTGTGCTGGGTGGCAACTCCGTTCATCAGCAGCCACTGCGCCGCACCTGGACACTCGATCAAGGCCTCTCGCATCTGCAAGAGCAGATGTGTCAGCCATCGACGCCAATCTTCCTGTGCGGATGGCACGTTCACGGCCGACACCGCACTGTCGACCACCGCAGCCGAGAGTGCGACCCGATCTCCGACGAGTCGATAGACGACGGAGAACGACGTATCGAGTTCGCCGAGCAGCTGCCGCAGCGACCAGCCCTCGACTCCGTGCTCGCGACTGAGCCCGAACGCCACGGTCACCACTGCGTCCGCAGTGATCCCGGTGTTGTAACTCCGGCGGCGCTCCGATGTCGCGGCGGACTTCTTGTCAGGTGATGGCGCAGTCATGGTCCGACCGAGCTTAGCGGCGTCGGATCGGTGTGCGTAGTCGACGCAAGCGATTGACGGATGAACTTAGGTGAGGTTTACTTGCCAAATCCGAGCAGTGCTCGGATTTATGCGAACCCCCCGATTTTTCGAAGCTGAAGGACACCATGAAGTTGAAAACGCGACCAGGTTACCTATCGAGGCTGGGTGCTTCGCTGCTGGTCAGTGTCGTTGCCCTGACTGCGGCCGCCTGTAGCTCGAGTGAGGCGGGACCGACGACGGAACCTGCCGAGGGAACGCGTGTTGTGTCCCACGAATTCGGTGAGACGTCGGTTCCGGGCGACCTCGGGCGAATTGTTTCCCTCGACGAATACGCCGCACTCGGTCTCCTTGCCGTCGGCATCACCCCTGATGTGGTCTTCACGTCGTGGGGATCGGAGATCGGCCAGGACATCTTGGCGTCAGCGGGTACCGAGGTGGTCACGGTGCCGCCGCTCGGTGCACCCCCGATCGAGCAGGTCCTCGCCCAGGATCCCGGACTGGTCATCTTCACGTCTATGGGCGATCGGAGCTACTACGACTCCCTCGCATCGACCGTCCCCACAGTGCCGGTCCCGGCCGTCACCACTCCGTGGCGTGAGAATCTTGCCTTCTTCGGACGCGCTTTTGATCGTCAGTCGGTTGCCGACAAGCTGACCGTCGCCTTGGAGGGCAAGATCGCTGACGTCTCTGCTCGGTCCGGTGGTGAAGCGAACACCGTGTCGGTGCTGATGAGCAGTTCTGGAATCCTTGCCACCACCACCGAGCAGGCGCCGCCGTCGTTGCTGTTGGCGGAGAGCGGCTTCGGGCGTCCGGAATCCCAGCGAGCGAATGCGGCTGGAGGACTGCCGTATGCGCCCCTGTCCGACGAGGCGATCCCGGCGCAGGATGCTCGGATCATAGCCGTGTTCGACGAGGGCGTGTACGAGTTCGGCAAGGTTGCCGGTGTTCCCGGATTCTCGAGTCTTTCAGCGGTGCAGGAGAACCGAGTGGCCAAGGTCAACGGAGACATGTGGCTTGCCACTCATCCCTTCGCCACCTTCTGGATGATCGAGGACATGGATGCCATGGCTGCCGGCAATCTGACCGGCACCGGAACCGAAGCTGTTGCCGCGACGCGCTATCAGGAATTCACGGCGCTGACGGCATGAGTTCGAGTGCGTTGAGTCGGCGCCTGGCTCTGCGATGGGGAGCGGTGACGCTCGGCTCTGCGGCTGTGGGTTCTGCGGCTTTGGGTTCTGTGGCATTGAGTGCGTGCAGCCGTGGTTCGGCGAACGAATCCAGTTCTGAGATTTCACCGTTCGACGACGAAGTTCGTGCTGCCGAACAGGCGAGATTTCATAGCGGGCGCACAGTCGAACGGAATCTGACAGCTGCACCGGCTCGGGTGAGTCTGGGCGCCAGAGAGGTCGACACATGGTCGTACGGTGCGGAAGCAGTTGGCCCGGAGCTTCGAATCTCCAAGGGAGACCGGCTCAACGTTCTTTTGCAGAACGACCTTCCGACGGAGACCTCGGTGCACTGGCACGGCATTGCGATCCGCAACGACATGGACGGCGTCCCGCCGGTCACCCAGGAACGAATCCAACCAGGTGCCGAGTTCACCTACGACTTCGTGGCCCCGGATCACGGAACATATTGGTACCACTCCCATTCAGGCTTGCAGGCCGATCGAGGGCTATTCGGTGCACTCGTGGTCGAGGACCCGAACGACCGGACCGGAGCCGACGAGGACGTCGTCATCGTGATCGACGACTGGCTCGACGGGCTGGGAACAACCCCGGATGCAGTGCTTCGCGCATTGTCACCGGACGTGCAGGGAGGACACCACGGGCACGGCGGAGCTCCACCGGAAGTCGATGATGCAGAGATTGATTCTGCCGCAGAACTTCTCGCCAGCGGTCACGGTAATTCCGAGGCGCTCGGTGGAATGGCAACGCACATCACGTATCCACTGCACCTGATCAACGGACGGCCTGTGGAAGATCCCTTCGTCGTCAGCGCGACGGCCGGAACTCGGCTTCGATTGCGGGTGATCAATGCCGGGGCGGAGACTCCGTACCGTTTCTCGGTCGCCGGGCACGAGATGACCGTTGTCAGTGCTGACGGGCAGGACGTTGCCTACATAGCCGGAGACGAGATTCTGATCGCACCCGCGCAGCGATACGACGTATTGGTGACGGTGCAGTCCGGCTCGTGGCCCATCGCCGCGAAGGTGGAAGGGAAGTCAGGTGGCGTCGCGTGCCTGCTTCGGACGCCGGATTCGGTAGCGGTCGTCGACCTGACTTCGCCTGCAGTGCTGTCAGGTTCCGGCGGTCGGCTCGTTCTGGAATCGGAGCTTCGCCCGTCAGGAGCGCTGGAGCAGAGGGCACCGGATCGTGCGTATTCGGTGGATCTCATTCAGGCCGGCGATCGATACGTCTGGGGAATGGCGGGCGCCGATGCAGGTCGGTTGAGAATGAAGCAGGGCGAGCGAATACGAATCGTCATGAACAACGACACCGACATGTGGCACCCGATGCACACCCATGGGCACACCTTCTCGGTTCCCTCCTACGGCGGGCTTCGCCGAGACACTGTGATCGTACTTCCGCGTACACAAATGGCGATCGACTTCGACGCCGACAATCCAGGACGGTGGATGTTTCACTGTCACAACGCGTACCACTTCGAGGCCGGGATGACTGCCGACCTCCACTACGTTCGATGAGGAGAGCAGAATGTCAGTTCGCACCGGATTGACCACATTGATCGCTGTTGCAGCGGTGTTCACACTGACGTCGTGCGGCAACGATTCGACGGGATCTACCGAGCAAGCGCCGGTCGAGATCTCGGTGAAAAACCTTGCGTACACACCGAACTCCGTCACCGTGCACACAGGACAGACCGTCACGTGGATTTTCGAGGACCAGGGAATGCCGCACGATGTCGTGTTCGCCGAGTTGGGGATCAAGAGCGATCTCCAAGGAAGCGGAACCTACAGTCAGACCTTCGACAAAGCCGGAACGTTCACCTACACGTGCACACCACATCCGAACATGACCGGCACGATCATCGTCGAAGAGTGAGTGCGGCAATGAAAGTGAACGAGTCCGCAGCCCCGGAAGACTCGCCTGGACTCGTCGACCGAGACGCTTTGGGCAGGATGATCGCGCCGGTGAGAAATCAACTCCTCCTAGGGGCGGGTCTGTCGGCACTGTCGGTGCCACTGCGATTCCTGCCCTACGTTGCGGTGGTCGAGATCGCGCGGGTGCTCCTGACCGGCTCGTCGTTGAACCTGGTCTGGATGTGGGCAGCAATCGGTGCAGCGGGCACAATTCTCGGTTTTGTCGTCTACAACGCAGCACTGACCGTGTGTCACACCGCCGACGCGCATTTCAAATACTCGATCCGCTCGCGTATCGCTCGGCATCTGTCCCGAGTTCCTCTGGGGTGGTTTGCAAATGGTGGCACCGGTGAAGTGAAGCAGGCGATGACGGACGACGTGAAGCGGATGCATCTTCTCGTCGCTCACCTTCCCGCCGACGTGGTGCCCGCGATCCTGTCGCCGATAGTGGCCCTGATCTATCTGGTGGCGATGGACTGGAAGTTCAGCCTGGTCCTGGTCGGCTACATCGGAGTGTGTCTCGCTCTCGCCGCGCCGTCGATGCGCAGAGCCTATCGAACGAACGTCGACTCCTGGAATCTTGCAATGTCGACATTGACCTCTGCGACAGTAGAACTGGGCGACGGTATCGAGGTTGTCAAGACGTACGGGAGTGGGAGTCGCGCATTCGCGCGCTACTCGAGCGCTGTCGATTCGATGGTTGCGGTGTGCGTGCGATGGATGTCGGGGATGGGAAGGCCGGTGGTCGCGATGTCGATCCTCCTCTCACCGGCGGTACTCATCGTGGTCATCACGGCGACGGGAACTGCAATGTTGTCCGGGGGTTGGATTACCCCGGTAGCTCTTGTTGCCTTTCTGGTCGTCGGAATCGGTGTTCCGTCGTCGGTTCTGCACATGGGAACGATGGCCAACCTCTACCGCGAAGGCCAACTGGGAGCGACTCACGTCGAGAGCATCCTCGGCGAACCAGAGTTGGCCGAACCTCAGGATGCAGTGCCTGCTCGCAGCACTTTGGTCGAATTCGACAGCGTCGGCTTCGAGTACACCACTGGGCAGCGCGTCCTCGAGAACATCTCCTTCGAGATGCAACCGGGCACCGTGACCGCGATCGTTGGCCCCTCCGGCTCCGGAAAGACCACTTTGGCACGTCTACTTCCGCGGTTCTGGGACGTCACGGACGGGTCTATTCGACTGGGCGGAAGCGATTTACGAGATCAGTCCAGTCGCGAAGTCTTGAGATCAATGGCCATCGTCTTCCAAGATGTTGTGCTCCTGCGGGACAGCGTGCGCGAGAATATTCGGCTCGGTCGACCGGATGCAACGGATCTGGAAGTGGAGACAGCGGCGAGGCGGGCGCAGATTCACGACGTGATCATGCGACTGCCGGACGGGTATGACACCGAGATCGGTGGTGGTTCGGGCGGTGAGCTGTCGGGTGGGGAGAAGCAACGCCTGACGATCGCCCGCGCCATCCTTCAGAACCCGCCGATCGTCATCCTGGACGAGGCGACTTCGCAGGCCGATCCCCACAGTGAATCGGCCGTTCAACGCGCACTGGGCGAGATCAGTGCGGACGGCGGCACCCTGATGGTGATCGCTCATCGACTGCACACCGTCCGATACGCAGATCAGATACTCGTTCTCGACGCCGGACGGATCGTGGAAAAGGGTACGCACGAACAGTTGTCGGCGCTCGGCGGAACCTACGCGCGGATGTGGGCGCTCCAGAACCCCCTCGTCGAAGACATCTCTCCGCGAAAGGCGCCGCAATGATTCGAGACCTGGACGAAATCCTCGGGCGCGACAATGGGATGCGAGGTCAGATAGCAGGTTTCACGCTCGCCGGGATACTCGAGGGTGTCGTCTTTGCACTGATGATTCCGATCCTGAAAGCGGTGGTTCGCGGCGATTACGACGCCGCAGTGCCGTGGGTTGTCACGGCTGCTCTCGTGGCGGTGGCCTGTGGCGCCGTACGGTGGATCGCCGAGAATCGGGCATACCGCATCGGAATCGAGGGTTTTGCCGGTGGAATCATGCATCGCCTCGGTGATCACTTGGTGCAGGTTCCGCTCGGGTGGTTCAGCAAGGCAAACCGTGGAGCGTTCACTCGCCTGGTCACCGAGGGCACGGCTATCTTGATGAGCATCCCGGGAATGATCATCGCGCAACTCGTCACCGTCACGGTGACTCCAGCGACAGTGGCGATCGCTGTGTTGTTTGTGGACTGGCGACTGTCCCTCGCGATGGTCGTCTTCGTTCCACTGGGGATTCGGGCTTACCGCAACGTGCAGCGTGCGGTTGTTCCCGAATACGAGGCGATCGGCAAGAGCGAATCCGAGTTGGCATCGCGCGTCGTCGAATATGCACAGGCGCAGCAAGTTCTACGTTCGGCCGGTAAGAGTGGCGAAGGCTGGACTCGGTTGGACGAAGCTCTTGTGTCCAACCGGGACGCACACCTGCAGGAAATCGGATCGGTCGACAAGTATCTGCTGCGCTTCATGATCGTCGTTCAGGTTGCCTTTCTCACCGTCCTGGTTCTGGCGGCACTGCTGGTCACCACCGGGTCCATCGACATAGCAAGCGTGATCGTTGTTCTCGTGTTGGCCGTGAGGTTCGTGGAGCCGATGCAGATGCTCGCAGGATTCGGTGAAGGTATCTCACTGGCCCGGGTGTCGCTCAGATCTGTCCGAGAGATGATCGATGTACCGGTGCTGGCGGAACCTGAGGTGCCGAAAGAGCCTACGTCGTATGATATTCGGTTCGAATCGGTCTCCTTCGGCTACGGCCCGGATCGCGTGATTCGTAACGTGAGTCTCGAATTCCCGGACTGCTCGGTCACTGCTCTGGTCGGTCCTTCCGGTTCCGGAAAGACAACTCTGGTTCGGCTGATCTCCAGATTCTGGGACGTAGACGAAGGTGCGGTAACCATCGGGGGAGCCGATGTTCGCGAGATCGGAACGAGAGCATTGATGTCTCGGATATCGACTGTCTCACAGCAGGTTTACCTGTTCGACGGAACCATCCTGGAGAACGTTCGGTTGGCGCGTCCGGATGCCACCGAGTCGGAGGTCCGTCAAGCAGTGGTGGACTCCAGGCTAGGCGAAGTGATCGACCGTTTGCCGAGCGGTGAGGAGACCAGGGTAGGTGAAGGCGGATCACTGCTGTCCGGCGGTGAACGTCAGCGGGTCTCGATTGCGCGGGCATTCCTCAAGGACACTCCGATAGTTCTTCTCGACGAAGCGACTTCCGCCCTCGACGGAGAGAACGAAGTCGCCATCACCGAGGCAATTCACCGATTGGCCCGTGGTCGAACGGTGGTGATCATCGCTCATCGCCTGTCGACTATTGAGGGAGCAGATCGCATCGTCTACCTCGAAGACGGTGGGGTGGAGGAGGTCGGCTCCCACGAAGACCTGATCGCGCGAGGTGGGAAGTACTCGGATTTGTGGGCCGAGCGCAGTGGCGCGGAGGGATGGAGGATCGACCGAGCGCCTAAGCGGTGAAGAAACCGTGTGGTTTGATCGACGAATGGACGAAGCCGCTGCAGATCCAGTGAAACCGCCGCGCAAGCGCCGGTGGCCTCGTTGGGTCGCAGGCATTGCGGTGCTCGGAGCGGTTGTCTACGCGGGCTCGATCGTGTGGATTTCCGTGGCGTCGGCCGGCCACACGTCGGACGCCGCCGATGCTCCCGATGCTCCGGTCGTGATCGTGCTGGGCGCGCAGATCAAGGACGGCAAGCCGATGGCTTTCCTGAAAGGGCGGCTGGACGCAGCAGTAGAACTGGTGGAAGCGGGAAAGGCTAAAGCGGTCCTGGTCTCCGGCGACGCGAACGGCGGCTCGGGTGACGAGATCGCCGCGATGACGAACTACCTGGTGGAGCAGGGAATCGATGCGCGTCGCATCGTGGGGGATCCGTACGGCCTCGACACCTACGACACCTGCTTCCGGGCCATACATACGTATTGGGTGACCAAGGCGTTGATCGTCACTCAGGGGTATCACGTGCCACGCGCCGTGGCATTGTGCCGAGACGTCGGCATCGACGCAGACGGGGTGAACAGCGATTGCGGGTGCGCAAGTCCGACGCTGATCAAGAACGCCGCGCGGGAGTGGGTCCTTGCCAAGCCCAAGGCGGCGCTCGACATGCTGTGGAGCCGGGACGCAAAGGTGACGTCGCCGTCGGAGGACTCGGTCCAGGTGGCGCTGTCGATTCCCTGACGCGGGGTGAGTGCGCACGGTTTCTGTCGAGTGAACACACGCTCCGGAGAGTCGGAGCGTGTGTTCACTCGAGGTGAAGGGTGCTCGGTCGAGAGTCAGATCAGTGCTGCGGCGGCGAATGCTCCCAGTGCGATCAATGCCGCGCCGGTGACGCTCTGCACGCGACGGTCCACGACGCACATGATCGAGAGGAATCCCGGCATCGAGCCACCGCGCTTGGTGTGCACGATTGCCGCGAGGCTGGGCATGCAGCGGCCAAGGGATACGACTGTGAACAGCGCCGCCCCGAGAGCCGGTGAACCCGAAGCCATGACGCCGAGTGCCAGGAGGTAGTACGCACTCGAGCGGATGAAGATCAGAAATCCCGGACCGATGATCGCGCCGAAGATCAGCGAGACCTTCCAGGGCGCCATCGTGCGGCGCAGATGGCGCGGAAGCTGTTGGCGCCGCATCGGAGTCGGCATGCTCACCGCACCCAACTCGTGCAGCCCGTATGCAACCGCGACGACGGCCCAGACGCCCAGCGCCCAGCCGACCGGCACGTACCCGGACATCGCCGCACCGAGAGCGCCGATCAATGCCCCGGTGACGGCTCCCGTCGTGACCGAACCCAGAGCGTGCCAGCCGAGTCGGCGGACGGGAGTCGAGGATCCCTTCCGATCGACTTGCTTCGGCGCCGCAACAACTCCGGCGACGGACATTCCGCAGGTCGACCAGTTCGCGGCCAGCGACGTAACCAGCCCGGCGCCGATAACAGCTGTGGTCAAAGCTGTTGTCGCAGATGGCGTGGCCACGAGTGCGAGGCCGGCACCCGCAGCGGCGCCCGCCGCGACGAGGCTGACACGGGTCGCGGTGCCGACCGATCCTTGAAGGGTCGGCCGGATGTCAGGGACGTCGGTCTGCAGTGGGCCGTGTGAGAGAACAGTAGTCATCAGATCCTCCGAAGTGTTTGTGGTTCAGGAAAAGTGTCGAGCCGAAGTCGCAGCGAAAAGTGATGAGCCAGAGTTCACAGCACTGTGATGACTCCGATCATGTACGGGTGGACGGAGCACGAATATTCGTAGACTCCGACGCTCTCGAACGTATGCCGGAACGTTCCGTCTCCGGTGATACCGCTGTCGAACAGGCCGGGTGATTCCACGTGATGCAGGAGTCCGCCGTCGTCGAAGCGCCACTCGACGGTGCCGCCGTGCTCCACGGTGACGTCCATCGGACTGAACTGAACATTGCTGATCTCGACCACCACGTCGGGGACGGGATCTTCTGTGCCGCAAGCTGGGACACACGTCGCCGCGACGGCGAGGCCGAAGCCGGCGATCCACCTCCTCACTATTGAACGATCACGGTGCCCACCATCATCGGGTGGGGCGTGCAGTGGTAGGTGAAGGTTCCGGCGTCGTCGAACGTGTACGAGAAGGTTCCCTCGGTGAGCAACTCGCTCTTCAGTTTCCCGTCGAGATCACCGTTGCCGACCACGTCGTGGGGGAGTCCGCTGTCGTCGAACTTCCATTCGACGGTCTGTCCCTTCTCGATGGTGACCGATGCCGGTGTGTACGCCATGTTCTTCACCTCGATCACGACTGCAGGTTCGTCCGACGACGCACCGGCATCACTACTGCAGGCGGTGAGGCTCAGGGCAGCGCACGCGGCCAGGAAAGCGGGAACGAGTTTCTTCATGAGGTGTTCTCTCCATTCTTCGACTTGTCAGCGGACGTAACGCAGATTTGCCGTCATGCCGGCCTCGAAGTGGTAGGCGTTGTGGCAGTGGAACATCCACTCGCCGGGATTGTCGGCGTCGAACTCGATGGCAAGCTCGGTGCCGGGTAGGACGTTGACGGTGTCGCGGCGAAGTCCGCCGTAATCCGGTACCGCAAACGTGTGGCCGTGGGTGTGCATGGGGTGCCACATCGTGGACGCGTTCTTCATCGTGATCCGGACCCGTTCGCCCTGTTTCATGACGAGCTTGCCCGCATCGGCTCCCGCCATTCCCCAGACGTACCGATCGCCGGCCTGGATCAACTCGATGCGGTAGTCGCGATCAGGCGATTTCGTCTCGAGCCGTGCGGATTCCGTGGGCCGGAGTTCGCTTTCGGTGACCAGTCGGCCGGCCAGTTCCGAGAGGTTTCCGCCCACATCCGGGTTCGCCAGCGCCAACGCGTCGGTGCTGCGTAGGACGGTCGACGCATAACCATCTCGGCCCTCGACCTTCGCCACCACCGGCCATGTTCCCGACTTCACCGTCACCAGCACGTCGTAGCGCTGCGCCATTCCGACGATGATGGTGTCGGCGGGAGTTGGTTCCACGTCGTAGCCATCGGTAGCGACAATTGTCATCTCGTGACCGGCCACAGCAAACCGGTACGGAGTTTCGGCGGCTGCGTTGATGATTCGCAGTCGCAGGGTCGAACCGGGCGCTGCAGTCACGACAGCAGGATCATTGGGTGGCCGCCCGTTGATCAAGTGCAGTGGATACGCGATGTGTTGAGTCATCCCGCCGAGTGGTTCGGAAGAACCGTGTCCGCCGCTCACCAACTGTTGCGCGACGGACATGTCGGCTTCCGAGTGTTCCGCCGGAGTTGTTGCCCCACCGCCGTGTCCGCCGTGTCCGCCGTGCCCGCCCGAAATTGCCGGGTTCAGGGCCATCAGGACGGAATCCGGGGTGGTACCCAATCCGTCGAGCCAGTCGTCGAGCACCAGAACGGCATCGACGTCGGCCCCGGTGATGTCGTTCGGGTTCTCGACGATCAAGGCGCCGAACAGCCCCCGATCGGCTTGTAATCCGCTGTGCGAGTGGTACCAGTACGTTCCCGGATCCGGTGCGATGAAGTTGTACTCGAAACTCGAACCGGCGCCGATGGGAGCCTGCGTGGTGGGTGCCGCGCCATCCATGTCGTTGCGGATTCGAATTCCGTGCCAATGCAGTGTTGTTTCGGCGTCGAGGCCGTTCTGGACGCTGACGTTCACCCGGTCACCGGACTTCAGGCGAAGTTCCGGAGCCACCGCAGCGCCTCCGTACGTCCACGTGTCCACGAGGCGTCCGCCAAGATCTACCGTCGAGAATCCGGCGGCAAGGGCAAACGCAGCGGTGGTCCCGTTCCAGGCTCGCGCCGATTCTGCGGCGGCAACTTCGGGGTCGGTGGGCAGGATGTAGTCGAGATCGGTTGTGGGCGTCGGAGATGCTGCAGTGGAACTGCATCCGGCAATCGTCCCCATTGCGCCGAGCCCGAGTGCTCCGGCGCCGAGTGCTCCCAAACTCAGGAAGCGGCGCCGGCCCATCACCACACCGGATCCGGGACGACTCATCGGAGTACTTCTGGTGTGATCAACCCGCTGACATCCCCGACGTTGCCCGAGACATCGACGGAACTGACCTGCTCGCCGGTGCTCGCGTTGTAACCCACGATCTTCTGCGGAGCGGAGCCTTCGACCTCAGGTCCGGTACCGAGCACGTAGAACGTGGCGCCGTCGACGGAAAAGGTCATGCTCTTGATGTCTGTCAGGCCGAGGTCTGCAAGCGTCAAGCTCTTCACCGGGGCGAAGGTCGTTGCGTCGGACAAGTCGATCTTGACCAGTGAGCCTCCCCGAGCAGAGTCCGGATGAATAGCCTTGTCCGTGTACGCGATTGCGAGCCGGGTTGCGTCGGCGTTGATGACGTTCTCCGAGAATCGACCGGAGTCCTGCCCGGCGTTTCCGATCGGCTTGACACCTTCCTGAGGTAGTCCGTTGGAGAAGTCGAAGACGTACACATCGCCGTTCTCACTGACCAGCAAGGCTTTATTCGCTTTCGATGCCCACGTGACCTTGCGGGTGGAGACAAAATCCTCGGGTAGGACCTTGCTTCGGGCGGTTTCCTTCGGAACACCGTCGTCACCGATCGTGACGTGCAGCAGTTCCCGGGTGTCCTCGCAGACGCTGTACAGCTCGTGATCGACCATCCACGTGAACGGACCGCAGCCGACTATCTGGAGTGCACCGGTCGCTTCCTTCTTCTCGAGGTCGACCACTCTGATGCCGTACAAACCGTCGTCCCACGTGACGAAGAACTTGCCGTCGGAGGTCACGGCGTTCGAGCCGGGACGGGAATGTACGCGTGCGACGTCCGGAAGCATGACCTCGGCTGGTTCCAGCAGGTTTCCGGAGTAGGTGCTGACCGTGAAATCTGCTGCGCCGCGGGAACCTCGGGGCCGCCACACCTCGGCAGCGAGCACCGCAGGATCCTCGGCGGAATCCCCGACGAATCCGTGAATGACCGGATCCCAGATACCCGGGCCGACGGTGATTCGGCTCTCGGCCACACCGGTTTTCGGATCGATGACGTTGACGCTGAGTTCGAGTTGGCCGAATCCACCTTCGACGCCCAGCAAGCGGTCAGCTGCGATCGGGGTGATCGAACCGACGTGCAACGGCTCGGGAATGGTGTCGCCGATTTCCTGGTCGTCGTGACCGAGGGAGATTCCCTCGCCCGGTGCAGTGAACGGAACTGTCGGATAGGTGACATCACTTGCGCTGGAGGGTTCGTCGTTGTCGGACGAACTGCAACCGGCCAGCGCGAGTACGACGGTGAGTGGGATGACGGCAACGGCGGGTCGCGCCAGTTTTCGGGTTCGCGGACTGCTCATGATCCGGCACCGACCTTGGGGCGCTCGGCCGGTCGAGTCTGGCAGTCCTCACCGATGATGGGCGCCATCGTGCAGGTGTATGCCTGAGACTCGTCGGAGACACACCAGATGATTTCCTGGTCGTAGCTTCCGGAGACCGGGTTGTACATCACGGCTTGCATGTCCGGTTCGCCGCAGAATGCGTTGGAACACGAAGGCGCACCGCAGCAGTCGTAGTAGGCGATCAGATAGGTCTTGCCGGTATCAGGGTTGGTGCAGCATCCGACCCAGAACTCTGCGCCGGGCTTGCTGCCGGGGGCGCAGGTGGTGACACCGCCGCCGTTGCATGCGGCACAGGACGTTCCGTCCATGTTGCACCAGCGCCAGTACTCGCACTCGGCCGGATCTTTACCGTCGTAGACAGGGACAAGAGGTTCGGGGCCAGGTGCCGGCGCAGGAACCTCGGGCTCTTGGGCGAAGGCACTACGTGTCACGGGAAGTGTGCTGATCAGTGCCACTCCTGACACACCCATGGTCCACTTGCCGATCCGACTGATCATCGAGCGCCGCGAAACTCGTTCGGAGAGTTTACGTCCGGTTCGGCTGGTGAGCGAACCGCCCTGGCCCGCCATCCATTCGGCCTGGGCCTGAACTGTCGCCTCGTCGACGGGATATCGATTCTCCGTCATGTTGTGCTGCGGGAATTCATTGTCGTCCAACGATTTTCTCCTGATTCGTGAAGAGGATCGAACTGTGCAGGAAGATCAGGCCGCGCTGCCGGATTTCGCCTGGGCATGAAGGTGCTGGAGTGAGGGGGTGCCGGATTCGAGCGCATTGAGCAGGCTTTCCACCTGAGCCATGTGATTGCACAGGCCCTTTCCTCGGATCTTGCCGTGCTCGTCGAGAATCACGCCGTACGGAGTGGTGCCCACCTGGTATGCGATACCGACGTCTCGAGCGTCGATGTAACTGAGCTCGGAACCGATCCCGCTGCCGGCCAGGAACTCGCGATGCTCTTCGGGTGTTCCGTCGGAGATGATGATCACGTCGAGATCCGATTCGGCTCGGGCCATTGCCCTTACGCCGGGAAGAAGGCTCTTGCATGTCGAGCAACTCGGTGCTGTGAACAGTAGAAGTTGCGGTTTGTCGCGGTGACCACCGACTCCGACGGTCCGTCCTTCCTGATCGATGAGACCGGCAAACGACGGGCCTGCCTGTTCGACCTTGGGCCCGGTATCCATCATCCGGGCACCGAGAGGTCCGAGACGTACTTGTACGCGGCCGATTTCACGAGCCAGAGCAAGAACCATCAAGAACAGTACGGCTACGGCGATCACCAGGATCACTGTCGCGACAAGGAGGAGAGTGGTCATCGTGGTAGTCCTGCCTTCGAGTTTTCAGTGGTGGGGATGTGAGTTCACGAGCCGTACCGGGACGCGGTTTCGGCGGTTCGGAGGCGAATGGAGGCACTCGACAGGTAGTCGTCGACCGGGCGTCGTCCGAGGTGGACCACCGAACGAATCTGTGCGAGAGCAACTCCCGCCAGAACGAGGAGGAATCCGAAGGTCGCCGCCACGACCTGGACGCCGATCTCAGCCTGTCCGGCGGTGACCGACAGTGCCACAGCGATCACCGCGAGTGTTCCGGCGCGAACGGCGTGGAACCATCCGATACGCGGAATCTCGCCGACTCCGAATGCAAAACATCCGCAGTCCAGATCGCGTCGACCACGCAGGAGGTTGATCGTGAGGCCCGTGAAGAACGACGCGAACATGATGGCAGCAACCAAGGCGGCGAGGCGATGGGCCACGCCGAGAACCAGAAGGATGCCTACGACGGTTTCCGCGACGGGAAGGATGCGAGCGATCGGTACTTCGAATCGCACCGGCAACACTTTGTATCCGCGCACCGAACGAAGGACCCCGTCGTGGTCGTTCAGCTTGGGAATGCCGGCGAGCAGGAGAACAAATCCGATGATCGCCGAAGTGGTGGCGCTGACCAAGTCCATGCTTCCTCCGTTCCTCTCGGGTAGTGCCGGTGGTGTGTGGGACACATCCTGTACGGGCGATGCTGCGAATCCGCGTCGACCGCGCTACGCCTGGACGAGGTGCAACTGAGAGAGCAGTTGTCGTGTGAGAATCGGAGAACTCGCAGGTCAAGGTGCTCCCGGAGGGGCCGGATACCGTCGGCCGCCCTTGATCCGGCATGACGCTGGGTGGGAAACAGAGTCGGATTCTCACTTGAAAGTTCTGTGCGCGCCATCGTGGAAACTGCGCGGAAACATAAGCGGACTAACTTGACCGAATTCTGACAATTCGCTCGTAGGTTCGGGCCTGGACGCGACGGACGGTGACACATGGCCGTGAGTGCGGCACTGCGTGCAGCGATCACGCGAGCGCAGAATGCGGATCAACACAGTGAGCCCGTGTTCTCCCCGCTCCGTGGTCTCGGACGAGGACGTTTGACCCCGATCGACCTGTTGGGGCAATCACTCTCCACGATCGCTCCGGCAACGGGAATGGTGTTCATCGCCCTGTGGATGATCACCTACAGTCCCGGCTACGTCGGGTTGGCTGCGATTGCTGCGACAACTTCGGCGGTGTTTCTCGTTGCGTTCTGCATCACTCAATTCACGCGGAGACTGGCCGCAGCTGGATCGTTGTACAGCTTCGTCTTCCAAGGCTCCGGTATCCGGGCGACACTGACGGCGGGTGCCGCACTGGTACTCGGGTATCTCGGAATCTCGGTTTCGGTTTTCTCGCAGGCAGTTCCGAGTCTGCTCGATACCATCGCCATTGTCGGCCCCGACGTGCGAGGAACTGCCGCGACGGTGATCACGACGGTGGCGATTGCCCTGGCCGTCGCGTGGATTGCAGTGCGAGGCGTCCGGTTCGCCACCCGAGCGATCCTGGTCGTCGAAGCGTGCTCGTTGATTCTCATCGTCGTGGTCATGCTGGCGACGCACAGTGACACGACAACTGCTGTTGCCCTGCCGAATCCGTCGCTGAGCGCTGTGCCGTTTCTCGCCATGCTGACGGTGCTCAGCATGGCGGGCTTCGAAAGCTCGGCCTTCTTCGGCCCGGAAGCGAAGCGACCACTCATCAGCGTCACACGCACGGTTCTCATTTCGCCGATCATCTGCGGGGTCCTCTTCGTTTTTGCGGCCTGGGCGGCGATGACTGGTCACGGCGCAACGATCGTCGGAGCGTACTTCGAAGGAACGGCATCCGGAGCCAGCGCGGAAGTGGTTCTGGCAGTCAAGATCGGAATGACGTGTTCCTGGTTCGCATCCACTCTCGGTTGTGCGCAGGCGGGCTCGCGGTTGCTGTACTCGATGGGGATCGAACGGGTACTGCCGTCGCCGCTCGCCCGCGTGCACAGACGATTTCGTACCCCGTACGTTGCGGTACTGGCGTTCGTCGCGGTAAGTGCGGCGGGCGTATTCATCTATTCGGATACGGTTCGCGACGATTCGGGATCCTTCGACGGCGTGGTGGAGACCGCGTTGGTCTGCGCTTACACGCTGGTGGCCTTTGCTTCGTGGAAGTTCTTGCGCCGAATCGGGGAACATACGTCGCTGACCCGGATTTGCACCCTGTCCGTGAGTGCCGCCGGTGCCGGTCTACTGGTTTACATCGTTCTCGACGGTGCGGTTCACGGGATGTGGGCACTGCCGATCGCTGCTCTTGCTGTTGCTGTGTCGGGGACAGTGTGGAGCGCATTGCTCCGTAGAGCCAGACCGGAAAGCCTTCTGATGGTCGGAGCTTTCGACAGCGTCGAGACGGCGGACCTGTTGCCCGGTGCGGGCACTCTGCTGATCGACGGTGACGGGCGAAGGCGACTCGTGCCGGATCGTGGGGCCGCCGAGGGTAACTCGCCGGAGCATGGGCGGTGACCGCGGACCGTGCAACCGCTGGTCCACGATCAGACAAACGGATCGGCGAAGAGACCCACTTCAGTGGACAACAACCGCGTGCGGTTCAGAAGGCGCTGGGGATGCTCGAGGCGGTGGCTCATCTGGGACCGGGAACAACCGCGAAGGAGATCGCCACTTTTGCAGGCGTTCCATCGGCCACGGCCTACCGGATGCTGAATCTGCTGGTGGCGGAGGGCTTTCTCGTGCGGGTGCCGGACCTGTCAGGGTTCGCGTTGGGGCGTCGGACTGCCGAGCTCTCGCATGCGGCGTCGTCGAGTGGTCCGGCGCCGACGCTGCACGAGCGCGTCGAGGACATGCGGACACACACGAGGTTCGGATTGCACGTCGCCTCATTCGCCGGTGGGCGCTTGAGGTTCGTCGACAAGGATCCGGATCACGAGATCATTGGAATAGCGGCACTGGCCAAGAACCTTCACGCGAATGCGCTGGGGAAGGTTCTGTTGGCGCACGACGAGCGGTTGCTTTCGGGTTTGGAACTTCGCCGGGTCACGGAGTTCACCCTCGGTGATTTCGATGCGTTGTATGAGCAGTTGAGGTCTGTTCGCCTGCAGGGTTTTGCATTCGAGAACCAGGAATGTCGCCTGGGTCGATCCGCGGTGGCAGTACCGGTTCGAGATCACGCAGACCAGGTGGCCGGCGGGTTGTGTGTTCAGGGAGCGAGCGGGCGAGTGACGGACGAGGATCGAGAGTTGGTCGGTTTCCTACTCGATTGTGCGCGTCAGCTCACCGGATTGCTCTGACGTCACACGCGCAGGCTCAGGGGGAGCCCGGCGGTCATCAGGACCACGGACTCCGATTCACTGGCGATTCGGCTGTTCACCAGACCGAGTAGATCGCGGAACAGTCTCCCGGACTTCGTGTCCGGGACGACGCCGCTTCCCACTTCGTTCGTGACGGCGACAATCGGAACCGGACAGGCGGTCCAGGCGTCGGCCAACCGGTCGATATCTGCGTGGACGGCGCTGAGATCTTCTGTGGCCCAGGCCCGATGTCGATCCAGACATGCGGTCAGCCACGTGCCGAGGCAATCGAGCAGGATCGGTGTTGTTGCGGTTGCGAGAATCTCGGTCACTTCGGAGGTCTCTACCGTCGTCCACGTCGACGGCCTCCGCGCGCGATGCGACGCAATTCGTTCGATCCAGTCGGGATCGTCGTCCTGCGGATCCCCGGTGGCGATGTACGTGACGTGCCGGTAGCCGGCAAGCAGGCCCTCCGCGTAAGTGGACTTGCCCGAGCGGGCGCCACCGGTGACCAGAGTTCGATGGCTCTGTCCTACCCCGATCTCGAGCACAGCTCCATCCGGAACCGCTCGCGCCCCGGACACACGAAGTGCTTCCGAGAGTTCGTTTTCGACGGGGTTGTGGTGCCCGAGGTGTACGGCGACCACATCGGTTCGATCGGTGATCGCGTCGCAGTTGCGTAGTCGGCTCACCGTCTCCGCGAAACTCGGCAGATCATGGTGCCCGGTGCCGTGGTCGGTCTTGTGGCCGAAGGTCTCTTCGAGAAAGACGGCGTCGAAACGCGCGTCGGCAAGGGCGTCGACAGTGGATTCGGGCAGAGGCCCGGTGTCGGTGGCCCAGAAGATTCGGGTTCCGGATGCGTCGGTGATGTCGTAGAGAAGGGTGGTTACTTCGTGCGCGGCTTCGAGTGTGCGAACACGATAGGTGCCCAACATGATCGACTGGCCGGTCTCGAGCGGTGTGAAGGTCACCGGGTCATCCGGGCCCACCCAGTCTCGGCAGAGAGCGAGCGCGTCGGGTGGTCCGAGAACCTCGAGTGGTTCGCTGCGCGATGCCCAGGACCGGAACAGCAATGCCATCGGGCCGAGGTGATCAGGATGAGAATGCGTCAGCAGGATGTGTTCGACGTGTGCCAGCGTGCGACCGAATCGCGACGCGGCACGCGGTACTTCCGGACCACAATCCAACAGGATTCTGTTGTCCACCAGGGCAGCAGTGTGCCCGCGAATGGTTCCACTCGACAAGGCTTCCAGGCAGGAAGGGCAGGTACAGAACGGGTTCGGCCAACCGTCGGCAGCACCGGTGCCGAGCAACATCAGTTCCATCAGCGGGTGCCCTCCTGCCGAATCGGAACAACTATGGGACCGCTGGGTCGGTCCAGGATTTCGACCCGAGCTCCGTACACGCGGCCGAGGAGGTCTGCCTCCAGCACCGATGAGGGAGTGCCGTCGGCAACCACGCTGCCCTTGTCCAGCAACACAATTCGTCGACCGTACTGACCCGCGAGAGTGAGATCGTGCATCGCGGCGATGACCGTGATGTTGTCGGCTTCTCGCAGTTCCTCCACCAAGTCGAGAACCTGCTGCTGGTGACCGATGTCGAGCGCGCTGGTGGGTTCGTCCAGGAGCAGTACCTGCGGTTCTTGAGCCAGCGCCCGAGCCAGGACCACGCGCTGCAATTCGCCGCCGGAAAGTTCGGTGGCTCGTCGATCTGCGAACTCGGTGAGGTCGAGCCTCTCGATCACCGAAGAGATCACCGAACGGTCAGTGGCGGTTTCGGTTCCGAAGCGTCGTAGATACGGAGTACGGCCGAGCGCCACCAGTTCGGCAACCGTCGCACCCTCGGGTACCACCGGGCGCTGCGGCATCAGCGCGACTACGGCGGACATCGCCTTGCGGCTGGAATTGCGAGGACTCAGTCCCCCGACCGAGAGCTCACCGGTAGACGGAATCAATCCAGCGAGGGCATGCATCAAGGTTGTCTTGCCGGCGCCGTTCGGCCCGACCACGGCAACCCAATCGCCTGGTGTCACATCGAGATCGATGCCGTCGACGACGTCCTTGCCGCCGAGGTTGACTCGGAGGTCGCGGCACCGCACTGCGCTGTCGGTCATGCCGAGACCCGGCTGCGGCGCAGAACCAGAAGGAAGAACGGAGCGCCGATCATCGCGGTCACAACTCCGATGGGGAGTTCGGCCGGTGCCATGACCGTGCGGGCGGCAACGTCGGTGAGGACGAGAAACGCTGCTCCGAGCATGAGTGACAGGGGGAGAAGCAGCCGATGAGACGGGCCGACGACCAGTCGAACCGCATGGGGAACAACGATTCCGACAAAGCCGATGAGTCCACTTGCACTCACGACCGCGGCCGTTCCCAGAGTTGCGGCGAGCACCAGCACCAGGCGTGATCTGGCCGGGTCGACGCCGAGGCTGGCGGCTTCGACGTCACCTACGGCCATCACGTCGAGTACACGCCGGTGTACCAGGATGACGGCTGAGGCCAGCGCAACGTACGGCAGGACAACCAGAACTTCCGACCAACCGTCGGTGGACAGTCCGCCGAGTAGCCAGGAATAGACCTCGCGCAGTGAATCGTCGAACCGCTGCTGAACAAAAGTCTGCGCTGCATTCGTGAACGCTGCGACTGCGACACCGGCGAGGATGATGACTACCGCGTTCTGCGGCCCGCCAATGCTTCGACCGAGCGAATAAGTTGCGAACACTGCCAGCACACCACCGACGAAGGCGGCCATGGGAATTCCGAACATGCCCAGCGCTCCACCCGAAACGATGGCGAGGGTTGCGCCCAGTCCGGCTCCGCTGGAAACTCCGAGGAGATACGGATCTGCCAAGGGATTTCGAAACACGCCCTGGTAGGCGGCACCGGCTACGGCCAACATTGCTCCGACCAACGCGCCCAGGACTACTCGCGGAAGCCGGATCTGCCAGAGAATCGCCTGCTGTGTTGCGGTGAGGCCGGAATCTATATGGATGCCGGGTATTCCGTCCAGAAGTTCGAGAATGGTCCGATCAGGCGTCAAACCGGCCGGCCCCACCAGAACACCGATCAGCAAGGCAGCGCACAGAATCAGCGCGGCGCCGAGCAGAACGGCGGTCCGATGATGGGAGATACCGGCTTTGATCATCGAGTGCTCAGGCCGCGGGAACTTGGGCAACGATGGCCGCGACGGCCTTCACCTGATCGGCGACACGAGGTCCCCACCGGCTGGAGAGGTCTTCGTCGAGCACATGGATCTGGTTGCCGGTAACCGCTTTCATGCCGCTCCACCCGGGTCGAGCGGCGACGGATTCTGCTGTCACTCCACAGCATTGGGAGTCTGCGAGAAAGATGAGATCGGGATTGGCCTGTACCACGAATTCGGCGGACAACTGCGGATAGTCACCCTGCCCCGCGGCGTCGGCGATGCTCTTCATTCCGAACAGCGAGTAGATCTGCCCGACGAAGCTCGAACTCGTGACGGTGTAGAGCGAGGAGTCGAGTTCGTGGAAGTACGTCAGCGGCTGTTGGCGCGCAGGAACACTGGCGACAGCGGCGTCGATGTCCGAGCGCATGGTGTCGACAACTTCGGTGCCCTTGTCCTCGTGGCCGGTGGCCTTCGCGACGCGCTCGATCTGGGCGTAGACGTCGTCGATGCTCGTCGCTGCCGGTAGTAGGAGTGTCGGCACCTTCGCCTTTTGCAGTCCGGAGACAAGATCGTTCATGTCATCCGATGCGATCACCAGATCCGGTGCGTAGCCGAGGATGGCTTCGACGTTCGGTTGAAAGCCCGAGAGATCGGTGACCGGGATACCGGCCGGGTAGTCGGACTGATTGTCGACGGCCTTCACCTGATCGCCCGCGCCGACTGCCCACAGGGTCTCGGTGGCGCTGGGACTGAGTGACACGATCGACTGAGGGCGTGACTCGATGCTGATGTCCGTGCCGGAATCCGTGGGACCGGAAACAACAGTCACCGGGAACGAGCCGTCCGAGGCGGCTGTGGTTGCGGGTGCATCGGACGTCGAGCTACTGCACGCACCGGCAAGCAGTGCGGTGCTCACCGTCAGTGCTGCAAGTACAGATCTGAATTTACGTGTCGGCCGAGTACTCACAGCCACCCCTCCGCTAGTGGTGAAGGGTCGCGAGCAGCGCGGCCGCGAGGCGAAGCGCCACGAGCGGTCCTTCGTCCGAGAACCATCGTGTCGCCACGAGGCCGGTGACCTGACTCGTTCGCCTCGAGTAGTGACGGGCGAATTCACAGTTGCGTCGACAGTGCCGGGGTTTCACCGAACTTCACACGAGCAGCGTGGCACCCCGGTGAACCGGGGCATCTGCACTTTACAGGGGTCGTCTGGCTTGACCCGGGAGGTCAAGGCAGGGTAAATATCTATTCCACTAATGAACTAGTGAAAGGGTTCGGATGATCGACTTCCGTATCGACCGCCGATCCGGCATTCCCACTTACGTGCAATTGGTCCTTCAGGTGAAGCAGGCGCTCAGGCTCGGTGATCTCCAAGTCGGGGATCGGCTGCCCACAGCCAAGGACGTCGTGGGAGCGCTCGCGATCAACCCGAACACAGTCCTGAAGGCCTACAAGGAACTCGAGCGCGACGGACTTGTTGCTCCGCGGCCCGGATTGGGCACGTTCGTCGTCAAGTCCCTTGCCAAGCCCGGTATGGCGGAAAGCTCTGCGCTACGGCGCGAGTTGGCGCGTTGGGTGGCAGATGCCGTGGCCGCTGGACTCGAGCGCACGGACATCGAAGCACTGGTGAGTTTGGAACTCGAGAAGACGTTCATCGAAACGGATCCGTCCGGAAAGCAGGGGGAGACATCATGACTGCGCAAGAATCGGCACTGACAATGCAGGACGTGGACAAGCGCTTCGGCAAGAAGAAGGTGCTCGACGCCTGCACATTCGAGATCGCAACAGGAAGCATCACTGCCCTGGTCGGGGTGAACGGCGCCGGTAAGTCCACACTGATGTCCTTGGCGGTCGGGTTGACGATGCCTGACCACGGTTCGATCTCCGTCCTGGGCAGCACGCCGGATCAGGACGGCATCTGCCCAGGCCTGTCGTACCTCGCTCAGCACAAGCCGCTGTATCCCAAATTCACTGTTGCAGAACTTCTTCGATTCGGCGCATATACCAACGACGAGTGGGATGCGAAGTACGCTCTGGATCTGGTGGAGCGCGCTGGGATTGCTCTCGATGCAAAGGCGAAGACTCTGTCACCAGGTCAACGAACCAGGGTTGCACTGGCTTTGGTGCTCGGACGCAGACCGCAGTTGCTTCTACTCGACGAGCCTCTGGCAGATCTCGATCCCGTGGCGCGGCGGTCTGTGGCGACCACTCTGCTCGAAGACGTTGCCGAGTACGGCACCACAGTTCTGTTGTCGTCACACATCGTTTCCGAATTGGCAGACGTCTCGGATCGACTTCTTCTGCTGGGCGGCGGAAACGCGAGATTGTCCGGTCCGTTGGATGAATTGATCTCTGCCCATTACGTATTGATCGGGGACGGCGACCCCTCGGACGTGGTCGGCGCCGGTGCGGTCATTCATACCGACAAGGGGATGCGGTCGAATTCTCATGTGGTGGAGGGAGTCCGTCCGAGCCCTCGGGCCGGCTGGGTGATCGACGACGCAACTCTCGACGACGTGGTGCTCGGGCACCTGAGCGCAGAAACGATGGTGGCGGCATGATCTGGGTTACGTGGCGGCACCACCGGACATCGCTCATTGTGTCATTGGGATTCATCGCGGCACTAGCAGTCATTGTCTTGTCGAGTGGTGCGATCATCAAGAGCAGCGGACAAACCCAACGCTTCGGATCGCCACTCAGTTGCTTCGACGACATCACCGCGATCTGCACGGCAGAGACGGCTCTCACCCTGACGACAGTGGTTGCTACTGCTCTGCCGGTGTTCCTCGGCGTGTTGATCGGGGTAACCGTGTTTTCGCGGGATGTCGAACAAGGAACACACGTACTGGGGCTTACTCAATCGGTCAGTCGGACTCGGTGGTTCTGGACCCGTGTGTTGATCGTCTTCCTGCCGATTTCTGTGGCGTCCGCATTGCTCGGATTTGCATTGCAATGGGCTCGATCCCTCCCGGACAACTCCCGGTATGGATTTGTTGCCGGGCGTTCGACTTTCGTCGAGATATCGAACCTGTCGTATCCACTCTTTCAATCCAGCGGACTGGTCTTGGGTGCGTACACATCCATGTCACTCTTGCTCGGAGCAGCACTGGCTTTGCTGGTGCGCAGTTCGATCGGCGCAATGGCGATCACGATGGTCGGTGTTGTTGCGATCCTGGCAGGATTTCAGTTGGTTGCACGACCCGATTACGCCGAGCCGAGTGTCCGAACATCACCCGTCGCCGGATTCAGTTCCTACTATTCGAGCGATACCAGTATCCCCGCGGTCAATTGGGAACTCGCGCAGGGATATGTCGACCTCCGAGGTAACTGGGTCGACATCGGATACGACGAGTGCATGTGGGGTGGATCAGGCGATGAGGACCCGTACGACCAGCGCCCGGAGGAGACCGGCGCCGAGTACAGCCTCCGCATGGATGTGCTCTCAGCGCAGCAGAACAGAGAGATGGAGATCTGTTTGCGGCAGCACGGGGTCGACCACTACGAAGTTCGCTACCACTCAGCTGATCGGTTCTGGCGTTTCCAGTTCACGGAAGCTGCACTCGTCCTGATCCTTTCGGGATTGTTCCTCCTGCCGGCGCTCTGGGGTCTACGACGCCTCAAGCCGTGATTCAGCGGGCGACCGGCGCGACCGTCAGCTGATTGATGTTTGCGCCGGTCATCGAGCAACCCTTGGTGGGGTAGGCGAGGAAGACCGAGTCGTAGCTGTTGGGCGGGTAAACCTTCAGTCCCGCAACGTCGGTCACACCGCACTGATCTGCCGGGTAGTTCTCGACGTTCGTAGCTCGCACCAAAGACGTTGCGGCAGAGCCAGGGGCAAGGGAGACGAGTGAACCGGATCCGGAGCGGCCGGCTGCAGCACCCACTTCGCTTCCGGATGCTCCCGTGACATAGGAGACGCCGGGGAAACCGTCGAGCGTGCACGTGCGGCTGCCCGTGTTGGTGAAGACCACCGGAAGCTCCACAGAACCGGCGGCGCCACTCGACTCGCCGAGGGTGACGTTCAGTTCCCCGATCGTGCAACCTTCGGGATTGGGTGCCGTCGAGGTTGTCGTTTGGGTGTGGTCGGTATGGGTCGTCGAAGGTGAAGCGGTGCCGGTCTGGGTCGTCGGCGCAGAGGCGGTAGTCGTTGAGGCGGGTGCCGGTGAACTCTCGGCCGTTCCCGTTTCATCCGAGCCGCAACCGCTGAGAAGGGCGAGAGCAGCAAGTGGAGCCGCCAACAAGCCGACGTTGCGCATGCGGTTCGAATTCATCGCTCTGTACTCCTCAGGCTGGTCGACAACTGTTTCCGAACATCCGTGTCCGGTATATCCGAGTTTGAAGCCGGATGTGCAGAAACGAATCAGGCTCGCCGGTGATCAGGACCTACTTCCCGGATGGATTGCCGTTGCGGATCTAGCATGAGAAATGACCTGTCCGGATCGCGACCACCGGGAGTAGCGCATGTTCACCTTCACCAGCGACGACGGAGTGGTCATTCATGTCCACGAATGGCCCACCGAGCAGGAACCTCGAGGGGTTGTTCAACTCGCGCACGGTATGGGTGAGCACGCAAAACGCTACGCACACGTTGCCGAAGCCCTGAATGCTCGCGGTTTCCACGTCTACGCGGCGGACCACCGCGGCCACGGTGAGAGCATGCACGCCGGCCCAGGCAACATCGGCGACGACGGCTGGAACCGCTTGGTGGCAGACATGGTGACCCTCACGGGCATCATCCGCGACAAACACCCCGGCCTGCCCGTCGTACTGCTCAGCCACAGCCTCGGTTCGTTCGCTTCGCAGCAGTACATCCTCGATCATTCGCACCTGATCGACGCCGTCGCACTGTCGGGGACCACCGCGGTCGATCAACTGATCGAGAGCCTCGTCAACGACGGCCCGGACGTCCTCGCCCAGTTCAATGCGGAATTCGAACCGGCCCGTACTCCGCACGACTGGCTCAGCCGTGACGAAGCGCAGGTGGATTTGTACATCAACGATCCGCTGTGCGGTTTCAGCCTGGACGACGCCGGCATGGGTGGACTTATCGCAGCGGGACCGAGGTTCGTCGACGTCGAGGGCGTGCGACAAGACCTTCCGATCCTGGTCTTCGTCGGCACCTCGGATCCTCTCAACGCCGCGCTGAGCCGTACCGACGTCGCAGTCGAACGGTACAACTCGGCGGGGATCGAAGACGTCACCTACTACACCTATCCGGGTGCCAGACACGAGATCTTCAACGAGACCAACCGCGACGACGTCATCAACGATCTGACGACGTGGATGGACCGCGTACTAGAAGCGTGACCGCCTCACCGGAAAGGGGAACACGATGTCCACAGTTCCGGCCGCACGACCCGATCCAGACCCGCGAGATGTCAAGCGCTGGAGACGATACCTCGCCGACGAACAAGCCGAGGCCGCCGTCTACCGAGACCTCGCGAGTAGGCGCAGCGGCGAGGAGCGCGAAATCCTTCTCGCACTGGCCGACGCGGAGGGGCGACACGAGGCGCACTGGCGAGCGCTACTCGGCGATCACGTCGGCAAACCACTTCGCGGCGATATCCGCACTCGGATACTGGGCTTTCTGGCCAGGCGCTTCGGCTCCGTCTTCGTGCTCGCTCTTGCACAGCGCGCGGAGACGCGATCCCCGTATCCCAACGACGCCGACGCGACTGCATCGATGGGCGCGGACGAGAAGATCCACGAAGAAGTGGTGCGGGCCTTGGCCACTCGGGGTCGGAACAGACTTTCGGGGACGTTTCGTGCCGCCGTCTTCGGAGCCAACGACGGCCTCGTCAGCAATCTCGCTCTCGTGCTCGGCATCAGCGGTAGCGGCGTCTCCAATCAGATCGTTCTGATCACCGGCATGGCCGGGCTTCTGGCCGGCGCCCTGTCGATGGGCGCCGGCGAGTACGTTTCAGTCCGCTCGCAGCGAGAGTTGTTGGAAGCGTCCAATCCTGGTCCGGCTGCCAGCGAAGCTGTCGGACTGCTCGACGTCGACGCGAACGAATTGGCCCTGGTCTACCGGGCCCGCGGCATGTCCGCCGAGGAAGCGGATCAGCGCGCCGCCGAGGTCCTCGCGAACAGCACCTTCGGCGCCGCCGACGTTGTCGACGACCATGAAGCTGTCGGAACCGGGTTGGGCGCAGCGGCGGCAAGTTTCTGCTTCTTCGCCTCGGGCGCAATCATTCCGGTGCTGCCGTATCTGTTCGGCCTGGAAGGCATGACGGCTCTGATCGTCGCATCTGTTCTCGTGGGGATCGCGTTGCTGACGACGGGCGTTGTGGTCGGGTTGCTCTCGGGCGGGCCGCCATTCAAGCGGGCGCTACGCCAACTTGCGATCGGCTACGGCGCTGCCGGCGCGACGTATCTGCTCGGCATGTTGTTCGGGACTTCGCTCTGAGCGTCGGCTTACGCGCGTAGGGCGGGATCGCGGTGAGCCGGATCGATCCGAACCGGAATCTGGCACACCACGGCCTCGGTGTGTTTGCGCAGTGCATGAGCGATCTCATCGGTCCGTTGGCTCGGGAGGAACCGGTGCCATCTGGTCGCCGGGTCGATGGTGGCGACGACAACAAAGGTCTCTCGGTGGGGGAAGTGTGTGCGGATGTATCGGGCGAGGGTGTTCCCCACGGAATTCTCGGTGTCCTCGATGACGATCAAACGCGAATTCGGATGTCGGGCTTGCCATCGGCGTGTGAAGTCCGTCGTCGATTCGTGGGCCAGGCAGACTCGAATTGCGATGGGCTGTGACGACATCGCCGTTGCCGCGGCCATCGCGCGGGTGGAGAGCGACGTAATTTCGGACACCGGTACTAGGACCGCTGGTTTGTATCCGATGGACAGAGAATCGTTCTCACCCTGAACGGTTAACCGCGTACCGATATGTGTGTACGCACCGCGGATGCGTTCCATGCCGAGGACGAGCGCAGGGAGCGCGAGAGCGATCAGCCAGGCGCCCTCGGTGAACTTCATGGCGGTAGTCACCACTGCTGCGATCGAAGTCAACGCAGCCCCGAAACCGTTGAGCGCCAATCGCCACTTCCAGCCCGGTGTTCGTTCGGCGAGCCAGTGGCGCACCATGCCGAACTGCGCGAGCGTGAATCCGATGAACACACCGATGGCGAACAGCGGCACCAAGGTGTTCATGTTTCCGCCGGATCCGATGAGCAGGAGAGCACCGACGCCTCCGAGCGACAAGACGCCGTACGTGAAGACGTCGCGCGTCGACTTCCGGCTGAAGCGGTGCGGGAGCACGTTGTCGTCGGCGAGGATCCGCATCAGGTTCGGAAGTCCGCCGTACGAGGTGTTCGCGGCCAACGCCAACAGAATCACGGTGGAGAATTGGACGACGTAGTAGCCCACACCATTTCCGAGGGCAGCGGAAGTGAGTTGCGACAGGACCGTTGTTCCGGGGACTGGGGCCAGTGAGAACTTTTCGATCAACACCGCAAGGCCGATCAGCATGGTGCCCAACAGGATTCCCAGAGCTACTTCGGCACGCTGAGCGCTACGCACGCGAGGCTTCTTGAAACTGGGTACCGCATTGGCGATGGCTTCGACTCCGGTCAATGCGGCGCAACCACTCGAAAATGCCTTGAGCAGAAGGAGAATGCCGATCGTGTGTGCGTTGTCGGCGAGGAAGGGAGCCGTGGCGGCGGCAGGGTTTTCCCGAAGTAGTCCGGCACCGATCACCGTGAAGATGCTGACGACAAAAACCACGGTGGGCAACATGAATACCCGCGCGGAATCTGCGATGCCCCGCAGATTCAGTGCCGTGATGCCGCCGAGTATCGCCAGTGCGATCCAGACCGTGTAGGGAAGAAGCGCAGGGAAGGCGGAGGTCAGAGCCGCGACACCGGCTGCGATCGATACCGCGACGTTGAGGGTGTAGTCGACGATCAACGACGCGGCGGCGGTCAAACTTGCCCGCGGGCTCAGATGCTTCTTTGCGACGGCGTAGGCGCCACCGCCTTCGGGAAATGCGGCGATCACTTGGCGGTACGACGCCACCAGGACTGCAAGCAGCACTGCGATGGCGATCGTCACCGGCACGGTGAAGCCGATCCCCGCGCCGCCTGCGAGGGCCAACACCAACACGATGGCCTCTGGACCGTACGACACCGAGGCCATCGCGTCGAGCGACAGACCCGCCAGTCCGGTTGCGACGGAGAGCTTTTGCTTCTCAGGTTCGCCGCCGGCGCGGATGGTCGACGATATGACTCCACGGTGTCCGAGTATCACTGCATGTCTCACCGAGTCAGTATCGTCATTTCCCGTAGCTCTGAGACTGATCTTGACGATGCTTTGACGCGATGGCCTGCAAATCTGTACGGGTTCACAACGGGGGTTCGAGTCGCGGGAAGCCTTGTGACAGCTGATCAATCCAGCGAGCGCGCGTGGCGAGAATATCGCGGTTCCGAGACTCCGATTGGGCGGCGACGTGCGAAAGTAGGTCGCGAAGTCGGCCCAGAACGAGTGGCGAGTTCGATGCCGAGGCTATGACGTCGTCCAGTCCGGTTCTGACGAAGCTCGTGAAGTCGGGCAGTGGAATCACCACACGCAGATCACCATGCTCGTCGACGGCCCGGATCGAATCTGCGCGTACGGAGGTCACCAGAGAGAGGAGGTCCTCGATCTCGTCCAGAGCCTGCACGGCCGTCGCAGGATCGTTGATAGCGGGTGAGAGCGCTCTGAGCGCGATGTCAGCCAACAACCGAATCGCGAGTAGGGGGTCCTGGGTGAAGGTCCGCTCACTCCCACTGACCAAGGCGTCAAGGATCGTGTTGGCGGGCATGGGTCCGCCGTAGACGTCGGCGAGCGGCAATCCGTCTCGCAGCGTGCTACCCGGCGACACTCGGAGGACCACCATGGATCGGCAGTTCCGAGCGTTCTGCAGCAGATCTTCGACGAGGATCTGCTGCAGAACGGCCGGCGGTCGATGCCACTCGATTGTCGTGATCACCGGAAGTGTTGGTAGAGGAGGCAACTCCAGATCAGTGGTGGGGTACACGGCGGCGAAGACTGCTCGGCCACGACTCGAGATCGTGGTCAGTACCGGAGCCAACTGGATGGCCGAGAATGCGCGCAGCTGGAGCAGCCTGATCAGCGTCAGCGTGGCCAAGAGCGCCAGCACTGCGAGACTTGGCACAACCACGGACACATCCGTTTCGTTGCTGATGGCGAGCGCCGCCGTGATGTCGAAAACCGACTGGCCTATCGCGAAGGCAAATGTCCGCCACACGATGGGGTCGTCGCGGAACAACAACAAGCGAGGGGTGAAGGTGGTCGCGGCCCATTGGACGACGAGGAACAGCAGCGAGAAGATCACTGCCACTACACCCAATAGCCCCAGTCCGAGGGCAACGAGCATCTCGCTGACCTGACGGGCGGGAATCATCGGGCCGCTCCGGACATACGGCATCCCCAGTCCGGCAGCCAGTCCCACGACGACGCACAGGATCTGGGTCAGGCCTGCACGTACACGGCGCCGGGGGACGAGGAAGGCATGCCCGATCGGGGTGGGAGCGAAACGTCCGGGCTGATCCACACTTCAAGCCTCCACGCTGCGGCAATGGTGCGCCTTCACCCGAAACGGATGATGTCGACGTCGTCGTGATCCTGAAACGCTTGAAAGAGCCATGTGAGAGACAGAAGGCGAGACGTCATGACGGATCCGACAGACCAGAGCCGCGCCGTACTACCGATTCCGGATCGACAACATCTTGGTCTGGTGACGTACGACGCGAAGGATCCGGACACCGAGTTTCCGCCGATCACTCCGCTACTACCGCCGGCCGGCGCACCCAATGTTCTGGTGGTCCTGTTGGACGACGTGGGATATGGCGCGAGCAGTGCCTTCGGAGGACCAGCGGACACACCGACTGCTGAGCGATTGCAAAGTAACGGGCTCACGTACACGCGGTTTCACACGACGGCACTGTGTGCTCCGACCCGCGCCGCTCTTCTGAGCGGGCGCAACCATCATTCGGTCGGCATGGGATCGATCACCGAAACCGCTACCTCGGCTCCTGGTCTTTCCGGCCTGCGGCCGAATACCAAAGCCGCACTGCCGATGACGTTGAAACTCAACGGATACTCGACGGCGCAGTTCGGCAAGTGTCACGAGGTTCCGCCGTGGCAAACATCCCCGGTGGGTCCGTTCACGTCGTGGCCGACGGGAGAAGGCGGATTCGAGCATTTCTACGGATTCATCGGCGGGGAGAACAACCAGTATTACCCGGCGCTGTACGAGGGCGTCGCGCCTGTCGAGCCGGACAAGACACCGGAGGAGGGTTACCACCTCACCGAGGACCTTGCCGATCACGCGATCGACTGGGTTCGGATGCAGAAGTCATTGGCTCCGGACAAGCCGTTCTTCGTCTACTTTGCACCCGGCGCCACACATGCACCGCACCATGTTCCGAAGGAGTGGGCCGACAAGTACGAGGGCCGGTTCGCAGGAGGTTGGGACGCTCAACGCGAATCGATTCTCGAGCAGCAGAAGCAGCGGGGAGTCGTTCCCGCGGATGCGGTCCTCACCCCGCGTCCCGAGGCCATTCCGGCGTGGGAGGACATGAGTGAGGAGATGAAGCCCGTCCTCGAACGCCAAATGGAAGTCTATGCAGGATTTCTCGAACACACCGATTTCCATGTCGGCCGGCTTGTCGATGCGATCGAAGAACTCGGAGCTCTCGACAACACCCTCGTGTACTACATCATCGGAGACAACGGAGCGTCCGCAGAGGGGACGATCAACGGCGCTTTCAACGAGATGGCCAACTTCAACGGACTCGCCGCCATCGAGACGCCCGAGTTCATGGCGGAAGTGAAAGACAAATTCGGTACCAAGGACGCATACAACCACTATTCCGTGGGGTGGGCGTGGGCAATGTGTACCCCGTACCAGTGGACGAAACAGGTTGCGTCGCATTGGGGTGGCACTCGCAACGGGACGATCGTGCACTGGCCTGCAGGGATTCGGACCAAGGGTGAGACGCGGTCGCAATTCACCCACGTCATCGACGTCGCACCGACGATCCTCGAGGTCGCGAAACTGCCGGAACCGACCTTCGTCAACGGCGTCCAGCAATCACCCATCGAGGGGACCAGCATGGTCTACACCTTCGACGACGCCGAAGTCGCCGAACGTCACGATCTGCAGTACTTCGAGATGGCCGGCAACCGTGGAATCTATTACAAGGGTTGGAGTGCGGTCACCAGACACAGCACTCCGTGGCTGTTCGCGGAGGCACTCCCCGCACTCGACGACGACGTGTGGGAGCTCTACGACGGGTCTCAGGATTGGACGCAGTCCAAAGACTTGGCGGCCGAGATGCCGGAGAAACTCGCTGCACTGCAACGCTTGTGGTTGATCGAAGCGGTCAAGTACAACGTGCTTCCGATCGACGACCGAAGATTCGAGAGGTTCAACCCTCACATCGCGGGGCGTCCGCAGTTGGTGTCCGGGAATCGACAGGTTCTGTTTCCCGGAATGAAACGGCTGAGCGAGCACAGCGTGCTGAGTATCAAGAACCGATCATTCAGTGTCACAGCAGCAGTCGACGTCGCGGATGGCATTACTGCCAACGGTGTGATGATCGCGCAGGGAGGCAGATTTGGTGGCTGGGCACTTTACGCGCGGGAAGGCCGCGCCAAATTCGTCTACAACCTATTGGGCATGACCGAGTTCGTCATCGCTTCCGACGTTGACATTCCGGCAGGATCACACCAGATCAGAGCTGAGTTCACTTACGACGGAGGTGGTCTCGCGAGAGGCGGTGGGGTCACGATCTATCACGACGGTCGCGAAGTGGGCTCAGGTCGCGTCGAGCAGACGCAACCGATGGTCTTCTCCGCGGACGAGACCACCGACATCGGGGATGACTACGGCATGCCTGTCAGTGTTGATTACAGTGGCGCAACCACATTCAACGCACGTATCGACGTCGTGCAGATCGATGTCGGTGACGACGACCATACCCACCTCATCGATCCGGAGGAGGTGGCGCGAGTGGCGGTGTCCAGACAGTGATTCCACAGGCAAGAGCAGCAGTCACAATCTCCTGAGGGAGGGTCGTAATGCCGACGGTCATCCGAACTGTTCACGATCTGGTCCGCCACGCGCGCGGGCCGACGCACCATCACCACCATCAATCCGTGCACGAGGCGCGGCGAATGCGTGCCCACCACATTCTGGTCACGCATTCGCTCGCCTGATTTCGGAGCTACAGGTCGCGCGCCAATGCTCGTCCGGCTGCGCGGCCCGAGAAGATGCAGCCGCCGAGGAAGGTCCCCTCGAGTGCGCTGTAACCGTGGACTCCGCCGCCGCCGAAGCCCGCGACTTCACCGGCTGCGTACAGACCGTCGAAGACACTGCCGTCGGCTTTGATGACCTGCGAATCCAGGTTGGTTTCCAAGCCGCCGAGGGTCTTGCGTGTGAGTAGGTGCAACCGGACCGCGATCAGTGGGCCGTTCTTGGGGTCCAGGATCTTGTGCGGTGCAACGACGCGCACGATCTTGTCTGCCAACAGATTACGGGCACCGTGGATGGCGGTGACCTGGAAGTCCTTGCTGTACTTGTTGTCGACTTCGCGGTCGCGGGCGATCATCTCGCGCTCGATGTCCTCGTAGTCGAGGAGCGGTTCGTCAGTGAGGGCGTTCATGCCGTCGACCAGATCACGAAGGTTGTTGCGCACCACGAAGTCCGCGCCCTTCTGCTTGAACGCCTCGACCGGTCCCGGCGCGCCCTTCTTGATTCGTTCGAGGAGGAGCTTGAAGTCGCGGTTGGTGAAGTCCGGGTTCTGTTCCGATCCCGAGAGTGCGAACTCCTTCTCGATGATCTTCTGGTCGAGGATGAACCACGTGTACTCGTGGCCGCTGTCCAGGATGTACTTGAAGGTTCCCATCGTGTCGAAGCCCGGGAAGTTGGGGACCGGCAGACGCTTGCCGGTGGCGTCGAACCACATCGAGGACGGTCCGGGAATGATTCGGATTCCGTGGTTCGGCCAGATGGGATTCCAGTTCTGGATGCCTTCGGTGTAGTGCCACATGCGGTCGCGGTTCACGATGTTTCCGCCCGCGGATTCGGTGATTTCGAGCATGCGCCCGTCGACGTGCGCCGGTACTCCCGTCAGCATGTGCGTGGGTGCCTTGCCGAGTCGCTCGGGCCAGTTCTTCTTCACCAGTTCGTAGTTGCCGCCGATTCCACCGGAGGTGACCACGACGGCCTGTGCGGCGAACTCGAATTCGCCGATGGGGGTGCGCGAGCTCTTCACGCCGCGCAGATCACTGGAAGGTTCGAGGACGGTTCCGCGTACACCAGTGACCGCACCATCGGTGACGACGAGTTGATCGACTTGGTGGCGGTGCTTGAACGTGACCAGTCCACGCTTCTGAGCGGCGATCACTTTGGTCAGAAAGACATCGACGACGCCAGGTCCGGTGCCCCAGGTGAGGTGGAAGCGCGGTACCGAATTGCCGTGTCCAAGAGCCATTCCGCGGCCACGTTCGGCCCAGCCGACATTCGGCATCAGGCGAAGCCCCAGATCGTGCAGGTACTGACGCTTGTCGCCGGCCGCGAACTCGACGTACGCCTTGGCCCACTGACGCGGCCAGTGATCTTCGCGGTCGCGGTCGAATCCCGCTGTGCCCATCCAGTCCTGCATCGCCAACTCGAGGGAGTCCTTGATGCCGAGTCGGCGTTGTTCGGGGCTGTTCACGAGGAAGAGTCCGCCGAGAGACCAAAATGCCTGCGCGCCGAGGTTGGCAGCGTTCTCCTGTTCCACGACAAGGACTTTGCGGCCCGCGCGCGTCAGTTCGTAGGTGGCGACCAGTCCCGCCAGCCCTGCCCCGACAACGATGACGTCAGCTTGTTCGCTCACGACAACTCCTCTTCCGATTGGTTGTTCTGGATTATTTCGCTGTAGGACAGCAGAATTCGAGTGAAGATATCGCGGCGCAGTGCAAAGGCGGCGTTGGTGTCGGTATCGACGAGGCACTGCACGCTGGTGCCGTCGTGCACTGCGACCAATGCCCGTCCCAACGCCGTCGGGTCGCCGACGATTGTTCGCCCGACGTCGCTGAGTGCGGACTCCACGATGGGCAACAGGGTGCGAAGGATCGCGTCTTCACGGTCGGCAAGGGCTTTGCGAAGTGCCGGGTTACGGAGCGCGTGGGCTGTGAATTCCGCGTTGATCCGGTACCACTGCGGGTCGACCGGAACCACCGCCACGATCCGGGCGACAGCGGCATGGATGTCGACGGTGTTACCGGCGGTGATCGACTCCGTCGCCAACCGCAGATCGGCGAGCATTGCTGCGGATCGCTGCTCCCACATCGCGAAGAACAATTCGTCGAGTGAATCGAAGTTGGAGTAGAACGCGCCTCGGGAGTATCCGGCGCGTTCGCAGATCTGCTCGACCGTGGCGTGCCCGAACCCGGATTCGGAGAAGACATCTGCAGCCGCGTCGAGCAGGCGCTGCCGGGTCTGACCACGGCGTTTGGTGACACGCTTGGCCGGAGAGTTGTCCGTTCCAGTCGTCATCGGCGCCTCCGTCAGGGTGGGACCCCAAACGATACACCGATGTATCCGATGCGCAGGCGTATCTCGATCTGTTCTTCTTCGCAGGTATTTCTATGCATATCTAGTAAATGTGCAAGAGAGGTGAATATTCAGATGTGATCGCTACAGATGCAGATCACGCTTCCTGATCGCCGCAGTGGCGACGACGCTGATCGCCGAGGTGGCCACCAGATATCCACAGGCCAGCCACGGTGAACCGCCGGTGGCGCCGATCAGTGCAGTAAGGATCAGAGGTGTGACGCCGGAGGCGTAGATACCAGAGAACTGGTAGACGACCGACAACCCGGTGTACCGGATTTCTGTGGGGTAGAGGCTCGCATACAGCGTTCCCTGGGCGCCGTAGAACAAGGCATGAATCACTCCGAAGACCACGACCATCGCGACTCCGAAGAGCAGGAGATTCTCGGTACCGAACAGTGCGAAGGCGGGGAAGATCGCGAGGCCGTACGCGGCGATGCCCACGATGTAGACCCGTTGCGGGCCGAACCGATCAGCGAGTGAACCGGAAAACGGCAGCAAGATCGCCATCACTACTGCGGCCACGGTGACCACAAGAAGTACCGGAACCTTTTCGAAATGCAGAGTCTTGGTTGCATACGTGATTGCAAAGACGCCCCAGGTGTTGAACGCGGCGCCCTCGCCCCAGCGAGACAGCATGCCCAGTACGGTGTTTCGCGCGACTCTTCCTTGAAAGACTTCCCTGAGCGGGGCGGATGAGCGCTGTTCGAGGTCGCGAACGGCCTGAAATGCCGGCGTCTCGTCGACCTTCAAACGGACCACCAACCCCACGATCACGAGTACCAAGCTCAGAACAAAGGCTATGCGCCAGCCGAAACGGAGAAACTGTTCGTCGTCGAAGACCGTTTGAAGTAGTGCGAACATTCCTGTGCCCAAAGCCAAGCCGAGAGCCAGTCCGATCTGCGGGATGCTGCCGAACAGCCCGCGCTTCTTCTCCGGACTGTGTTCGACCGCCAGAAGAACGGCTCCGGCCCACTCACCACCGAGAGCAAATCCCTGCAGGATACGAAGCAGCAGAAGCAGAATCGGTGCAACGACCCCGATTTGAGCTGCGGTCGGAAGGACACCCATGAGCGCCGTCGCGATACCCATGATGAACATCGTGAGGGCAAGCGTTTTCTTGCGCCCGATGCGATCGCCGATGTGACCGAACACCACTCCGCCGATGGGGCGAACGAGAAAGCCGACCGCGAAGGTCGCAAAAGAAAGCATGGTCCCGACAAAGGAACTCTGGTTGGGGAAGAACAGTTGGTTGAAGACGAGGCTCGCGGCCGTCGCGTAGAGGAAGAAGTCGTACCACTCGACCGTCGTGCCGAGCAGGCTCGCGGCGACGACGGTTCTCAGTCTGGATCGCCGCTCGTCGTCGGTCTCGTTCGAGAACGGTGAATTGTGCTCGACTTCGGCAAACGTGGTCATCGGAGCCCCCGGGTCGCGGTGCAAATTCACGAAGGTATCGCCGGAGCCGAAAGTGGGCACCCGTAGCGATCAGGGTGATTTCAACCCTGTTCTTCGAGGTGGACTGTGGTTGTAATGACAGAAGAGTTCTGCCTGTTCGTCGACGAAAGGAATCACCGTGTCACTGCGCTTCCACTGGTTCTTGCCTACTTACGGTGATTCCCGGAATCTGATGGCGGGTGGGCACGGCAGCTCGATGTCCGGTGATCGTCCGGCGACGCTGAAATACCTCAATCAGATCGGCGCGGCCGCCGAGACGAACGGCTTCGAGGCCGTCCTCACGCCGACCGGCGCGTGGTGCGAAGACGCATGGCTGACGACTGCGATGATGCTCGAGACCACCGAGACGCTCAAGTTTCTGGTTGCTCTGCGACCGGGATTGCTCAGCCCGACGCTGGCCGCCCAGATGGCCGCAACCTTCCAATGGCAGTCGGGCGGTCGTCTGCTGCTCAACGTCGTGACCGGCGGGGAGGACCACGAGCAGCGCACGTTCGGTGACTTCCTCGACAAGAACCAACGGTACGCACGATGCGGCGAGTTCCTCGACGTGATCCGCCAGTTGTGGTCCGGTAACGGTCCGGTTGATTTCTCCGGCGAGTACGTCAACGTGGAAAAGGCTACGCTGCAGCGTATTCCGGATCCGGTACCGCCCATCTTCTTCGGCGGATCGTCGCCGGCGGCCGGAACCGTCGCATCGCGTTACGCGGATACGTATCTCACCTGGGGTGAGACGCCGTCCGCTGTTGCCGCCAAGATCGCCTGGATCCGCGACCTCGCGGAAGTCCAAGGTCGTCACCTCGACTACGGAATCCGTCTGCATGTCATCAGCCGGGACACCTCGGAACAGGCATGGGCAGAAGCGGATCGGCTGCTCAGTGCGCTCGATCCGGCGACCGTCGAGCAGGCTCAGGCGAGTCTTGCGCGATCCGGCTCCGAAGGTCAGCGTCGAATGCTCGAATTGCACGGCGGCGGTTCGGCTTACAAGGAGGGCGTCGGAGCGAGGTCGCTGGAGATTGCGCCGAACCTGTGGACCGGCGTCGGATTGGTGCGAGGGGGTGCAGGCACCGCATTGGTCGGTTCGCACCAAGAAGTGGCTGATCGGATTGCCGAGTACGCGGCGATCGGCCTGGATCACTTCGTATTGTCGGGCTATCCCCATCTCGAAGAGGCGTATCAGTTCGGTGAGGGTGTGCGTCCGATCCTCGAAAAGCGTGGATTGGTAGCACCGCACGGTTCGGTCGGCGGACCGGTGCGAACGCCCTTCGTCTCCAGTGGGAACTGAGTCGAACAGCGAGCTCTTCGAGAAGGGGACGTTTGTCCCGATCTTTCGGGCACGGCCTCCCTCCGGGACTATTCACGCAATTCGGTCAGTAGATCCGATCTAGGCTGCGCACTGTTGCCGAACTCAAGGCGCAGTACGAAAGGATCCTCGATGAAGCTGGGCACGAGTGGAGTACGTCGCGTCGTGGGAACCGTGGCAGTCGCCGCTGCAACCGCGGCAGGCGTCGCGATGGTCAATCCTGCAACTGCGTCGGCCGAGGTGGTCCCACCGGTCGTCTCGTACAAGGTGACCGGAAACGATCTGGCACTGACGATCACGAACAACAACACGGGCATTGCCCCGTTGTGCCAGGCGTTTGTCGTCAACGCCGCGGATTCTGCTGCCGTGCTTGATGATCCGCTCAAGCTGCTCGATCCGAACCTTGTGGTGTACCCCAAGATCACCGACCCGTCCTCACTGTTCGCCGTCGGTAAGGGGCAGACGGTCACCAACACCGTGACCGATGTTCCGGACGGAACCTACGCCGTGCTCGGTGCCTGCTCCGATCTTCTCGATCTGGAGACGTTGGGTAAGCCTGTTCCTGGCGTGCCGAGCCTCGTTGTCATCGGTGGACCGTTCAGCGGCATCAATACCGGAAGCCTGAGCGACCTGTTCGGCAGCGGCAGCCTCGAAGGACTTTTCGGGTAGCTCACCGTCTGTCTCCCCAATTTTCCGACTGAGCGGTCTATTCTTCAGGCATCTGGTGATCTGACCGACTTGCCTGGAGGTTCGGAAATGCGAAGTCGTGGATTCAAACGCGTTCTCGGAAGCATTGTCGCGGCGTCGGCCGCCGTCGTGGGACTGGTTGTCATGACTCCGGCGTCGGCGTCGGCATCACCGGCGATTCTCCCGCCTCCGGTGTCGGTGAGCGCAGCGGACAATGCGATCACCTTCACCATCACCAATCCGAACCCGCGGTTCAGCTTCATCAACTGCACAGTGGCGATCCTCAACGCCAGGGATGTCCCCGACGTGATCCGCGATCCGGCAAAGCTGCTCCAGCCCGGCGTGTTGGTGTATCCGACCGTCAGCAACATCCTCGATCTGTTTGCCGTTTCGCCTGGGCAGACGATCACGCGGACCGTCGGCAATCTGCCGGCCGGGGTGTACGCCGTTGCGGGAGCGTGCGTTCGACTGCTCGATCCGACCAACCCCACTATCGCGATTCCGCAGGCCGTTGTGGTCGGCGGCTGGTTCGAGGGCGCCGGAACTGGAAGTCTCTCAGGTTCTTTGGAGGACCTGGGATACAACACGGTCCAGGACTTGATCGACGCATGGAATCGGATCAGCTCGGGAAGCAGCGGCGGTAGCTTTCAGTTCGAGTACCAAGGTGGCTCGGATTTCGAGGTAGTGGGTCCGACGTCGTAGTAGGTGCAGCTCACTTGCGTGCACGATGACGCCGCACCGCGTCGCGATTCGCACACGTGGGGGAGCAGTACCGCTGATTGCCGTTGCGTGAGGTGTCCGCATAGATGTTGGTGCACTCGTCCAGGGTGCACCGACCTAATCTGTGCATTCCGCGGCCGACGAGGTGCAGCGCCGTGCCTACCGAGAAGAGGGCCTTGAGGACCTCGGCGAGCGACTGTTGCGGATCGCGGTAGTGCAGATGCCACCCGTCGTTGGCGTGGTTGGTCATGCGCGGATACGCCGACGCTTGCTCGAGCATGACGTTCACCAACTCGGCGCGGGCTGCCTCCTCCGTGACGTCGACGATTTTCGACCACTCGATCAGAAGGTCGAGGGTCTCGTCGAGGTCCTTCTCGGCGATGGGGAAATCGAGAATGATGCCTGCATCGACGCAGCGTTCGACGAGTTCGGCCAAGGTCTCGGGATTTCGATTGGCCAGGTCGGCGGCCAGCGTCACCGCATATTCGCCGTAAGGGTTGAGATGCACAATGCCATTACATCATGCTCGTCGTATGAAGAAAACAGATTTCGCGCCGATAAGTTGCATCCACCGCTGGGAGATCGAATCTCGGCATCGGACCAGCGAGGGGACGGTCACCTACCTGCGCTGCCATTGCGGGTCGTGGCAGACCTTGCTCGCCGAATGGGTGTCGGGCGGTACGGGCTCGGCCGTCGCTGCGCCGATCAAGGTCAGGTCCAGGTAATGGTCAGCTAATCGCTCCGTTTTGCCTCGGGTGACATGGAACGTGTTCTAGATTCAGGGTTGTATGCCTCGGTATCGCGGCGCAGACTCTGAAAGGGAAGACGATGCAGTTCAACCTCGCTGATGTATTCGAAACCGTCGCCAGCTCGGTGCCTGATCGCGTCGCCTTGACTTACGAGGGAGAGAACTTCTCCTACGCTGAGCTGGACGCGGAAGCCAATCGAACGGCCAACCTGCTCGCGCAAGCCGGCATCTCGCGCGGCGATCATGTAGCCCTGTTCCTGAAGAACAGCGTCGAACATGTCACGTCGATCCTCGGGTTGATCAAGATCCGTGCGGTCCCGATCAACGTGAACTACCGGTACACGCCCGCCGAGCTCGAGTACATCTTCACCAACTCCGACTCGGTCGCAGTGGTCGTGGAACTCCCCGAGCATCAGCGTGTCCTTGCTTCCCTTTTCGGTGCATGCCCGAAGGTGAAGACGGTGATCGTGATCGGCGAGGTCGAGGCCGAACTGGTCGCTGCCGCGAAAGTCCATGAAGTGTCGGTGATTTCCTTCGACGACGCTCGCGAGATGTCACCGGTAGGGGAGTTCGATTCTCGTTCGGGCGACGACGTGTACCTCCTCTACACCGGCGGGACGACCGGATACCCGAAGGGTGTCATGTGGCGTCACGACGACTTCTTCCGTAAGCCGCTCTCCGGCGGAAATCCGTACGGCGAGGAAGCTCGACAGGACCTCGCCGAGATAGCCAGCGCTGCAAAGGAATTTCCGGAACTCTCGTTCCTCATTGCCGCCCCCCTCATGCACGGCGCAGCGTTGTATTCGCTGTTCACGTTCCTCACCCTCGGCGCGCGCGTGGTACTACGACGAGAATTCGTTGCGGAGAAGGTCGTCGAAGCGATCGAGAAGGATTCGGTACAGGTGATCTTGATCGTCGGTGACGGCATGGGATTGCCGTTGGTCGACGAGATGGAACGACGCAAAGACGAGGTCGATTTCAGCAGTCTCTTCTCGATCACGTCGGGTGGTGCGATCTGGTCCACCAGCGTTCGAGACCGCATGCTGGCGGTGAAGCCGGACCTGCTGCTGCGGGACAACTTCGGAGCCTCCGAGTCCGGTAACGACGGCGCCTTCTCCATCGACGAGGCGGGGAATCTGCGAATGCCGCCCTCGCCGAACATGATCCTGGTCGACGAGCGGCTCGAAGAGATCCCCGCCGGCTCCGACGACGTGGGCTACATCGCGCGTATCGGAAACGTCCCGCTCGGGTACTACAAGGACGAAGAGAAGACCGCCCGCACGTTTCCGACCCGCGCCGACGGCACCCGCCTTTCGGTGCTCGGCGACATGGGCAAGGTCGAAGCGGACGGCACTATTGTCTTCCTGGGTCGTGGCTCGCAGTGCATCAACACCGGTGGCGAGAAGGTCTTCGCCGAAGAGGTCGAGGCCGCCCTTCACGCGCATCCGGCAATATCGGACGCACTCGTTGTCCCCGCGCCCGACCCGCGTATGGGGCAGCAGGTCGCAGCGGTGATCGCGACCTACCCCGGATCCGACGAGTTGACTCTCGAAGCGGTACAGGAACATTGCCGCAAGACGTTGGCCGGCTACAAGGTGCCGCGCACGATCGTGCTGGTCGATGAAGTCAAGCGAACCCCGGCTGGTAAGGCGGACTACCGCTGGGCGACGACACTGGCATCGACCTAGCAACGTGGATTGGGCGACGACGACCTTTCACACGGATTTCACCACGACATAAGAGACATACCGGAAAGATGGTGCAGAGTAAGTCGTTCGCGCCTTGCGTCGTCACTCCACGAAAGGGCCTTGTCTCATGCTCATCATCGGAATACTCCTGTTCGGGATCGTCATCGGAGCGGGAGCCCAGCTGATTCTGGGGAAAACGACCGCACGAGTGGACTGGACCTTCGCGTTCATCGCGGGAATCGGTGGTTCGCTGGTCGGCGGATTGCTCGTGAGTTTGATTGCAGGCGACGGATTATCATTGCGCCCGAGCGGCATCCTCGGGTCCCTTGCCGGCGCTGTCATCATCACCGCGGGGTGGCAGTGGTACCGCGGGAGGAACGCAACTACAACTACGCGTCCGTCTGATCGCTGATTTCCACAGTTCCGTCAGGGGACGGAGAGCGTCGACATATGACCGAACTACTCGATGAAGTCCTCACCGCACATGGCGGAGTCGAACGTTGGCAGTCTGTTTCAGCGATCACGGCACGGGGACGTTTGGGCGGTCTGCTGCCTCAGCGCTTCCCCGGCAACAAGCTGGCGAAGTTCACGGTCGAGGTTGAAGTCGCCGAGCAACGCACTGTCCTCCAAGACTTTCCGCGTGTCGGCGAGTGCGCTGTGTTCGACAAGGGCGTCGTGCGGATCGAAGCTCGTGACGGCGAAGAACTCGGGAGTCGAACCGACCCACGTCCAGAGTTTTTCGGGTTGAGTGGAGTCCGGCGCAACCTCCACTGGGACGCGCTCGACACCGCTTACTTTGCCGGCTAAGCCTTTTGGAACTATCTGAACGCACCGCTGCTGCTCGCCCGCGACGACATCACTGTCACCGAAGCCGAACCTTGGCAGGAATCCGGGCAGCAATGGCGACGACTACAAGCCACATTTGCGCCAGAAATCGACACCCATTGCCGGCAGCAGACCTTCTATGTCGACAACGGTGGCCTCATCCGCCGTCACGACTTCGTCGCCGAACCGGTAGGCAGCTGGGCGAAAGCTGCTCTCTACTGCGACCAGCATCGCGAGTTCGACGGTCTCACCTTTCCCACTCGACGACGTGTGCTCCCGAGAGGCCCAGGCGGCCGCGTTCCCTCGCGGCCGACGCTCCTGGCGCTCGACTTCGACGACATCGAGATCAAGCGATGAACATCAGTTACTGGTTACCGGTTGTCGAGTGTGAACAAACGGAACACGGTCCGCATGCACAGAACGACGCCGACGAAGCCCAGTACCGCACTCGCGAGTGCGTAGGCCGACAGCTGAGGTGTGAGTTGTGGTCCGCCAGGTACGAACAGAAGGATCGCCGCGACAATCAGCGCGGTCACTCCTGCCGCCATACCCAGGGCGTTGTTCGCCGACCGTCGTAGCCATCGCCTGTCGTCGGGGTGTGCGACCGAGCGAGTGCGAAGTGTGAAGCTTCCCGAGGCGATCGAGGTCGCGATCTGGTCGAGCTGACCAGGCAGGCGCCGGACCACCGCGGTTGTGACCGCCGTCGTCGACAGGATTGCCTGCGCGGCTGCAGTCGGGCTGGCGACCTGGGTCAACAGTCGGGGTACTTCGGCCCGAACAGCAGCGACGAGGTCGATCTGCGGATCCAGGAGCCGGAGGGCGCGCTCCAAAGACGCGAGCGAACGGAAAGCGGCGGCGACGTCTCCCGGCACTCCGATTCGGTGTTCTCGAAGCACGGTGAACATTCGCGCGAACGATGCCATGGAAACATTGGGTTGGACACTGAGCAGGGTGATCTCTCGGCCCACCTGGTGACGTAGTGCTCCGCGATCCACTTCGGGCGGTACGTCGAATGCCATCAGCATCGCGTCGACTGTCGCCACCGGATCACCTGCGAGGGCAGCGTTGAGGAGCACGGCGAACAAGATCCGTGTCTCGCCGTCCAGAACCCCTACTGCGCCGAAGTCGAGGAGCCCGACCCGGCCGTCATCGAGGATCATGATGTTGCCGGGGTGCAGGTCCGCGTGAAACACGCCGTGGACAAAGATCCCGTCGAGCAACGACGCAAGAAGTTCGTTGGCGATGCTGCTGCGGGTGTCGCGGTCGAGGCCGGTGAGCGCCGACTCACCGCCGGAGAGCGGTGTGCCGTGAAGACGTTCCATCACGAGCACCCGTCCGCTACTGAGGTTGGGGTAGATATGCGGAACGACGATATCCGGGCGGTTCGACATGGTGGAAGCAATCGCGCCGGTATTCGCTGCTTCGGTGCGGTAGTCGAGTTCCTCGAGCAGTGACGTGACGAGGCCCCCGGCGAGTCGGTGAACGCCGATATCGCGTGCCCAGGGAAAACGGGTCTCCGCGCGGGATGACACGCGAAGGAAGATATCGCAATCCACGCTCACTTGTGCGCTCGCCTCGGGGCGTTGAACCTTCACCACAACGTCGACGCCTTCAACCGTGTGCGCGGAATGTACCTGTGCGACAGAGGCGGCGGCGAACGGCTCCACATCGAACCATGCGAACACCGACTCTGGTGCGTCGCCGAGTTCCGATGCCAGTAGCTCCGCAATGCGGACTGGATCAGCCGGTCGTGCCGAACTTTGCAGAGACGAGAGAGTGCGAGCCAACTCGGGTGGTATGAGGTCGTCTCGCGTGCCGAGGATCTGTCCCAACTTGACGAAAGTCACACCGCACCGGTTGATTACTTCCACCAGTGTATCCCCGAACTGAGGCGCTGATGGCCCAGCACGGAGAGCCGGCCCGCCTCCCGCTCGCACGACGATGCCCATGATCTGGACGTATCGCTTGGTTCGTCGCCACGATTTGCGGCTGCGCTGCAATGCTTCTGGCGGTCCGGGGATGGACCCTGTTGGAAGGACAACTTCGAGGAAAACCAATGCGGCCAGGCATGCTGCGAACACCCAGAGCGCGACAACTCCGAAGAATATGAGCGCTGTTCCTACGCTCACCAGAAGTTGATCGTCCTGGCTGGCAATTCCTGCGAATGTCGCGGCGTAGCCAGACAGGGGGACACCCACCGAGAGCGCTATCACCGCGACCAGAAGTGTTCGTGGCCATCCGACCCTCGTCCCCAGCGTTCGTCGCATCACGCCCGCCAGTGCTGCTGCAAGAAATGGCGTCGTGACGATCCAGACCATCAAGTCCATTGCGATAGCGTACGGGTTCGCAATCTGCGATACATCCAGGAAAACCCCGAGCCCACCCCGACTGACGGGAAACAAGCCCGACAGTGCCCAAGCGTCGAACATGCTTGGGTACTTCGTTGTTCATTCGCTCCGATGTAGACTCGTCCTGATCGACTGTCTAGAAGAAGATATCGAGGCCGCCGCGAGGAAACAATCACAGGTACCTGTGCATGCCTTGTCTCATTCATGACCGCGACGGTGCCTCCCGTGTGGCGGGGTGTCCGGGCTCTCGAGAACCGACGTACGAATCTCGGCGGTCAGTGTCCGAGGAAGTCGACTACTATCGGGGTGAATATGTTGTGGTACTGGAAGATTCCGCCGTGCCCGGAGTCGGGGTAGATGATCAGTTCGGAGCCGGGGATGCGTCGTCGTAGATCTTCCGAAAGTGGGGTGGGGACCATTCGATCGTGGTCGCCGTTGACGATGAGCGTCGTGGCGGTGATTCGTGACAGATCGGAAGGGGCGGAACGGCCGTATTTCTTGATGGCGTCGAGTTGTGTTCGCAATATACCGATTCCGACGGTCTTGTCGCGGTCGACGGTGCGTTCGTGCAAGCGCTGTATGAATTCTTTCGCGGCGGTCTTACCCGCGGCGTTGCGGTTGAAGAACAGAAATTCCTTCGGGTCCGCTCTGACCAACGTCGCGCGCAGAAAATCCCGATATGTCAGTCCGGCAACCTTGTCGATGTCTTTGCCTCCACGTGGGCCGGTGCCGGTAAGCACGAGCTTGCGGACCAGGCCGGGGTGCGCGAGAACTAGATCCTGGGCGATGAAGCCCCCCCATCGAGAACGTGAAGAGATCGACGGTGTCGAAATCGAATGCCGAAATGAAGGTGTAGGCGTCCGCTGCCATCGCTTCGATCGTGTCGGGAACCTTCCCGGATGATGCACCGACGCCGACATTGTCGAACGTGATGACGTGACGGTTCCGGGCGATCGCGTCGATGATGCGGGGTCCCAGTTGTCGAGGTTGGCAGCGAGGTGAACGAGGAAGACGACGGGGATGCCCCCTTTTGGTCCAAGTTCGCGGTAGGCGTACGTCGTTCCGCCTGCCGTGACGGTCTTCGTCGGCGCTGACGCGTAGGTGGTGCCGACGGGGTGGTTCGAGGTGCACATTCGAATGATCTCCGGGTGATGTGTCAGTTTGTGGGCAGGGTGATGACGGCTTTGCCGCGGATACCGCCCTTGACGAGTGCTGCAAGCGCTTCCGGTGCTTCGTCGAATGCGTGAATTCTCCCGACGATCGGCCGGATGACGCCGTCGTCGACGAGTGTGGCGATGCGGCGAAGTTGGTCACCGCTTGCGCGCATGACCAGAAATTCGTAGCTCACCCCTGCCTTTGCGGCCTGTTTGCGGATTTTGCGACTCAGTGCGGCTATCGCAAGACGCATGATGGGATTCAAGCCGACGGAGCGGGCGAAGGCTGGGTCCGGGGGGCCTGCAATGCCGATTGCCAGTCCACCCCGCCTGAGCACGCGAAGAGACTTTTCGAGGTTGTCGCCACCCAGGCTGTCGAGAACCACGTCGTAACCGGCGAGCAGTTGCTCGAAATCCTGGTTGCGGTAGTCGATGACGACATCGGCGCCGAGTCCCCGAACGAAGTCCGAGTTCGAACTGCTCGCGGTCGTGGCGACCGTCGCCCCGAGGTGTTTTGCGAGCTGAATGGCGATCGACCCGACCCCGCCGGCACCGGCGTGGATGAGAACCTTCTGTCCCGGTTGAACATTGGCTCTCTCGACGAGTGCCTGCCATGCAGTGAGTGCGACGAGCGGTAGCGAACCAGCTTCGACAATGTTGATCGATGTCGGCCGCAACGCCACGTCGTCCTCGTGCACCGAGATGCGTTCGGCGAAGGTTCCGATGCGCCCGTCCCGGGGACGGGCGTAGACCTCGTCGCCGATCGAGAATTGACGAACGAGGGCACCGATCTGAATGACTGTGCCTGCCATGTCGTGTCCGAGCGTGAGCGGAAACGAATAGTGCAGGAACTGTTTGAACTCACCCGTGCGAATCTTCTCGTCGAGCTGGTTCAAGCCGGCCGCCTGCACCTTCACAAGCACGTCATGATCGCCGACAGCGGGTTCCGGCGCCGTCGTTTCCTGCAGAGGTCGTTTGTATGCGGTGAATGTGAGTGCTCTCATGGCTGATCTCCTGTAGCGCTTGTAGATGGTGTCGGGACGGGAGTACTGCCTCCGGCGGCAAGGAAGTCGAGAACTGCCGGGACGAAATCCTGGTGGTATTGGAATATCCCGCCGTGCCCTGAACGCGGATAAATCGTCAGCTTCGAATTCGGGATGCGCCGCGCGAGGTCAGCGGAGTGATCACTCGCGACCATCAGATCGTTGTCGCCGTTCGCTACGAAGACGGGTTGGGTAATGCGAGCCAGGTCGTCGGGTGCCGCCTTGCCACCGCCCACGATTGCTTTGAGTTGGGCGACTCGTGCCTGCATCGAAATGCGCGTGTCACGATCGACTGTTCGTTCGGCGAGTCGCGCGAAATAGTCATCGGCGGCGCTTTTTCCCTCGTCGGTGCGTGGGAAGAACAGGAAGTGTCGGGCGTCGTTACGCGCGAGGGCGGCTTTGAGGTAGGCGAACCCGACGATCTTGCCCATCTGGTCGACCCCGCCGGCACCGCGAGGTCCGGTGCCGGCCAGCACAATTCGCCGGACCAGAGTCGGGTCGTGCAGGGCGATCATCTGGGCGACTGCACCGCCGAGGGAGAACCCGATCAGGTCGACGGTGCCATGGCCGAGGGCGCGAATGAACGCAGCCGCATCCTGGCCCATCTGTTCGAGGTCTGCAGGTACCGCGGTGTCGGTTGCTCCTACGCCTCGGTTGTCGAACGCGATGACGTGGTGATTCTCGGCGATTCCGTCGATGATGCGCGGATCCCAGTCGTCGAGGACGGCGGCGAAGTGGTGCAGGAACACCACGGGCACGCCTCCCGGGGTGCCGAGTTCGCGGTATGCATACTTCACGCCGTTCGCGTGCACGGTTTTCGTCCGGACGGTTTTCCACGTGGGCGTGTTGGACGGTGCGTCGTGGCGTGTCGCCAAGTCTGTCCTTCCGAAGTGGTGAGCGTGGCCCGTGAGAGAAGCCTTTATATTACGGTCATACTATTATGGTCGTAAGGCTATCGGATACAATCGGGCGAGGCAAGGGCATGGAGGGATCCTGACATGGCGAGATACGACACTGAACACAAAGCGAAGACCCGTGCTCGCGTGGTGGACGCGGCGGGGCGACGCCTCAAAAAGGATGGGATCGACGGGTCTGGCGTGAGTGCCTTGATGTCCGATGCCGGACTGACCAACGGTGCGTTCTACGCGCACTTCTCGTCCAAGGACGAACTCGTCGCGGTGGTGCTGGCTGATCACTTGGCGACGCAACTCGACACTCTTCGGGGACTACCCGACGACGGTCAGGCATTGCGGACTTTCATCGAGAGCTATCTGTCGGCGAGTCATCGTGATCATCCAGAAGTCGGATGCCCATCGGCCGCGCTACTCGGTGAGATTAGTCGCTCGAATAGTATTGTGCAGCAATCATATACAGATGGTTTGGAGGCAATGATCGGTGTCGTCGCCGATCGAACTCGAATCAAGGAGCGCGTTGCTGCGCGATCAGTTGCTATCGGGGTGATGTCCATCCTTATTGGGGCCCTTCAACTGTCACGGTCAGTGTCGGATCCGGGACTCTCCGACGAAATTCTCTCTTCTGGTCTCGTGAATGTCAGCCTCTTGCTCCAGGCATGACGTGTGGCGAGACTTCGCACCGTTCAGTCGGGCGTAAGTCGCGTCGGTCGGTCTGCAGAGCCGGTCTGGAGAATGCTCACACGGGACATGACGGTGGTCAACCCTGTTTTGTCTCGCGAGCATCAGTTCGCAGACAGGCCGTGCCTTGTGAGCACGCTCACGGCCTGCTGCGACGGGAACGCGACTGTCGACCTGAATTTATCCGCAATCGATATGGGAGGGCTTGTGGGAGTCTGGGGTCCGGGGAACTTTGACAGTGACACCGTCGCCGATGGGTTGGGGGCCCTGACCGGTCGAATCGTGGACGACATCACTGCCAAGTTCGAAGACGATTCGAGTCTGGAGCCGGATGAATGGGGCGGGGAGATGGTGCCGGCGTGGCTCGAGATCCTCACCGATATCGCCCAGACGAAACGAGTCGGTGTGACGTTTCCATCGACGCAAGTGCTGATCGACTGGCGCGATCGATATCTGCGCGTGTGGGATGGCTACATTGACGAACTCGAACCGGACGAGGATCACAAGGTCGCTCGACGTACAGTGCTCGTCCACACCTTCGAGCGGGCTGTTGCCCTCGCCGCCGAGCGGGAACAGGCATAAACCTGGTGCGGCCGCGCTACTGACCATAGATCCGTCAGTTCCCCGGTGGAACGACGGTGAACGTGAACCCTCCGGAAGTCATTGCGTTGGTTTCTTCGAAGATCGAACAGAGAGCTTCGGCGGCGTCGGTCGCCAATGCTCGGGCAGCGTTGGGGGTTCGACCTCGGGCAGTCACCGCGAGCCCAGGTGCGTCCGCATCTGTGATCGTCAGATCGGACTCTTAGTCGGAAGCACTGCCACCGAGTATCTGCGCGAGGAGATGGTCTTCGGCCACCACAGACCTCCTGCTACGACCAAAATGGCGGCGGCAACGGCCACTGTTACCTGACCGCGGCGGTCGGAGAGGAATGTTCTCCTCTGTCAGTTGTACCGCCTTGGCCAGCTGATTGACCGGCTTCATCACCACCTTGTCGGCGGCTGGTCCGCGAGATCACGTCCGCTTCGCGTCGTCATGATTGCGGACGAACTTCATGAGTCGGGGAATTACCCGATCAGGTATGTGTCCCAGGATTCCGTGGCCGGTTCCGGCATAGATCTCCACTTCGGCTTCAGGTACAAGATCAGCCAACCTCGCGGCCACCTGCTCGGGGTTGGAGACCACCGTCTCAGCGCCGGAGATTACGAGCATGGGAACCGAGATCGACTGCACTTCTGCATCTTTGAGCATTCGTGCCCACCCGACACCGGGCCGGTAGTTCAATGCCTCTGTAACCAAAGCGAACTCGCGATCGCCGATGACGTACCCGGGGGACAGCCAATCGTTGAGCTTGCGAATATTCTTGTCGGTGCGGCGCATACCGGCGCGGACCATCTTCAGCAGCACACGCCACGAGGGCTTGTCGAAGACTCCACCCGGTTCGATGAGGGTCACGCTCGCCAGTCGTTCAGGGGCGTGAAGTGCTACGAGAACGGCGTGCCACGCACCATGTGAGTAGCCGACCAGGTGGACGCGATCGACCCCGAGTTCGTTCAATACCTCGCCCACCCAGGTGGCGAAGTCGGATTCCCCGGTCAATGGAGCGGTCTGCACACTGCGGCCTGCAGTACCGATCGTGTCCAGCGCGTAAACGACTCGGTCTCGGCACAGGTCCTCGATGACGATGTGCCATTGCAGGCAATTGGCGCCGACGGCGTGCAGCAGGACGATCGGCGTCTCCGTGCCGGTCCCCGACCTACGGACATGGGTGGTTCCGAACGATGTCGGCACGTCGAGTTGTGTCGACGGAACCGGCCAGGTGCTCTCCAGTTCTCGGTAGATGCTCTCGTACGCCTGCTTTGATGCCTCGTTCTTGAATCGTCCGATCTTCGGCATGAGCCTCCCTCTCGCTGCTTTCAATTTTGATGGTATGACCGTATCACTAATGCGGTACGTGCGTATCATTAACGGGTCAAAGTCATCCATATCGAAAGGGGAAGGACAGCCTCATGCCGCGACTGGTCGACCATGAAGTGAGGCAACGGGAGATCACCGACGCGGTGCGGCGAGTAATTGTCGACGGTGGGCTCGCGGCGGTGACATTTCAGTCCGTTGCTGCCGAGGCCGGGATTTCGGTGCGACTCGTGCAGTACTACTTCGGCACGAAGCGGGAATTCCTTCTCGCGACGCATCAAGCTGTGCGTCAGGATGCGGGTGCTCGCTTGATGCAGGAGTTGTCTGTTCTTGGCGCGGAAGCGACACCCCGCGAGGTTATTTCAGCGTTCCTTGTTGGCATGCTCCCACTCGATCGACAACGTCGGGAGGAAGCGATTGTTCTCGGCGCCTTCCACGCTGCCGCACTGACCGGACAAGGAATCGCCGCCGAGGAAACCCTCACTGCCCCAAGAGAGTTGACAGCGCTCATTTCCGGCCAGCTTCAACGAGTGACCAATCGGGACGCGGTTGCACCGTCAATGGATCCCGACCTCGACGCCGAGCTCATTCTGGCGGCTGTCGCCGGGCTCGCCCAGGGGATGCTTCCCGGTTACGCCACAGCAGAATTGGCGGTCCAGTTGGTTGAGCGTCTCCTCGATCGCATTCTCGGGCCGACGAGACCTCAGGCCACGAATCAACCCGAAGTCGGCCGCCGTTAGTATTCCGGGATGTCTCCTGTGAACCCAGCGCTCGCCGGCCGGGTGTTTCCCTCGTCTTCGTACCTTGTCGGGCGCGAGAAGATTCGCGAGTTCGCTCTGGCGGTGCGTTCGAGCAATCCCTTGCACCATGATGTCGGTGTCGCCAGGGAGGCCGGGTTCGTCGATGTCATCGCACCGACAACATTCACAACCGTTGTCCAGCAACGAGCGATCATGGCACTGCTGCGCACGCCGGATACCGGGCTCGATCCGACTCGTGTGGTCCATACTTCCGAGAAGATCGAGCATCAGCGTCCGATAGTCGCCGGCGACGACCTGTCTACGACACTGACGATTACAGGGGTGACAGTGCGAGCAGGCAGTGCGATCCTGTCGACAGTTTCCGAGATCCACGACGTGACCGACGCTTTGGTAGCAACGGTCACCTCGACGCTGCTGGCGCGAGGAGAAGGCGCATGACCGTACCCGTCGTGCCGGTTTTCGAAAACCTCGTCCTCGGTGACATCGTCGCGAAGGTTGATCTGGTCCTCACTCGTGATGACCTAGTTCGCTACGCCGGTGCCTCCGGCGACATGAACCCGATCCATTTCAACGACGCAATCGCTACCGCGGCTGGGCTACCGGGAGTTCTGGCGCACGGAATGCTCACTGCCGGAATTGCTTTGCAGGCCATCGTCGACTGGGTTGGTGACCCGAGCGGTGTGATCTCGTATGAAACTCGCTTTACTCGGCCCGTCGTAGTCGATGCCGTCGATGGTGCTGACCTCTCCATCGCTGCGAAGATCGCGCGGATCGACTCCACAACGCGGACTGTGCGTATCGATGTCACCGTCACGCACAAGGGCCAGACGGTTCTGGGAAAGACCCAGGCGCACCTTCAGTTCCCGGGCGCCTGACAGGATTGCGGGCTGTCACTGGTCACATCGGGACCTACGCATCCGGGCGGGAGATCAACTGCATTGTGGCGCAGCACTACCGGAAAGACACCAACAGCTCGTCCGACGCTTGCATCGGTGCGTATCCGTCGGCGATGACGCGCCGACAGCCGTCGATCTCGACGGTGAGTAGTCGTTCCTCGTTCGTAGGACGGTCCACATAGATCGTCGACGCCACCTCGGTGGCCACCGCGTCACAGTCGGGAGCGGGTGGAAGTCCGTCGAAGGTTTCCGTCGTAGACGATGTGCCTACGAATTCGGTGGAGGAGAATCGGCAGAAAACGCTGCCCGCCGACAGCGATGTCAGCGCCGTGGTACCTGTTGTGGCTGGTCGGTAGGCCGGCCGACAATGCGACAGTTCGTAGATCTGGTCGTCGGACAGCGCTATTCGGTGTTCGGTATTGCCGACCGGTGTCAGCTCCTTGATGGCCGCCAGGCCACCGGGTTTCGGTAGTCCACACGAGTCGGAGGGGTGCCCCGGCCGAGTTGCTCGGCCTCGATCGTCGACCAACCAGAATTGGTCCAGCACAGCCAGGCTGTAGTTGTCACCGCAGCTTCCGGGGAACCAAGTCTTGTGCGCGGACGAGCGGTTCAGCATTTTCACTGCCCGACTGAAATCGCCCTCCCAACGGTGAGCATAGAAGCTGACGGTTCGGTCGGCTGCCACGTTGTCGCTGATGTACGGGTCGCACGTGACGGCGGCGACGGGTACGAAATCGTCTGGAACCGTTGCCGTTGGTGTCGTCTGGAGTGGGCCGATCGGATACGGGGGCGCGCACGTCAGCGTTTCGGCGTCGACTATTGCGGCAACAGGACGTTCGGGGGTGGTCACCCGCCAAATGCCGGCGACAGCGAGGATGACGATCACGACTGCGAACCAACGCCAGAGCATGAGCACACCGTATCGGTTCCGATGTGCGCCGAGCGGGAACAGGCCTAGTCCTTCGCTAACCGCCGACGTCCTTGCATCCGAATTGAGTGGATCCAGGTTGCGGCTCGCAGATATGGTCCACTGGTGACGCATCCGAATGGTCGAAACGACAGTCCGATCCTGGTGATTGGTGCCGGCGTCGTCGGCGCGTCGATCGCGTATCACCTGGCGCGCGTTGGTCTCCGAGTCACCGTGCTGGAGCACGGCTCGGTGGCGGGAGGGGTGACCGGCAACTCCTTTGCCTGGGTCGGCCTCTCGAAGAGTGCCGCAGAAACTTACGCAGATCCGTTCCGGCAAGGCGCTGCAGTCGAATTCGACCGCCTGGAGCGCGAACTCGTCGAGCCAATCGGTTTGCGCCGCAGAGGCGCGATCACTTGGGAAGAGACGGATGCGGACACCCGAGCGTTCGTAGATGCTCATCGAGCACTCGGCCATCCCGTCGACCTCATCGGTAAAGAGGAAATCCTTGCTCGTGAGCCGGGATTGCGGACGGCCCCGGTGGTGGCAGCGTACGCGCCTGATGACGGTGGCGTTGACCCGGTTGCGTTCGTTCGATCGCTCCTGCAAGGTGCCGAAGCATACGGTGCCACAGTGTATTCCGGTGTCAGTGCGCTCGGGGTGTTCACGGAGGGCATGAGAGTGTGCGGAGTAATGACTGCCGACGGTCCCGTCTACGGGTCGGCCACCGTGCTCGCTGCGGGTACCGCGATCCCTGGACTCGCGGCGTCGGCGGGAGTGGACGTCGAGGTCGACGCCTCCCCGTGTTGCCTCATCAGATTCTCGACGCCCTACCCATTGGTGAACGGAATACTCTCCTCTCCGGATTTCGAGATCCGGCAATTGGACGACACGACACTGATTGCGGCTGAAGATGTTCCGGTCGGGTTCTCCGGAGATGCTCGTGAGCTTGCGGGGCCGACGCTGCAGGCGGTCCGCAGTCAACTCGTGGATGGTGACCAAGTGGAACTGATCGAGGCGGTAGTCGCTGACCGTCCAATCCCGCGTGGTGGCCGCCCGCTGCTGGGCTTCGCCGAAGGCGTGTCGGGGCTCTATCTGGCCGCGACGCATCCGGCGATCATTCTGGCCGGAGCAGTTGGGGCCCACGTGGCCGGGGACTTCATCTGAATGCCCGTTCCCGAGTTCGCGACGAGCGTCCCACGTACCGCTGGTAGTGCTGCTAGAGGGCCGACCCGAAGAACTGAACGCGCGGTGTCGGTGAATCGTCCGTCAATCTTTCTCCTGCAATCGATCTCAACCGATGTAGGTGCTTCGTCACCGGTGTGTGGAAAGCCCCGTTCTGGACTCGGTGCCTTCGGTCTGTGCTTGGAGGCTCAGACAATCCAGGCCGGCAGCGTCACGTACCGATTCTGATGAACGGAGTATTCAGGATCGAACTTGATGGTCGAGTCGTTCGTTTCGAAACAGGGTCTTCGCCGTACCCAACGAAATCATCTACCAAACCCAGAAGCTGGGCCAGACTGCTCGCAAGAGCCTGACGCCGCTGTCTACGTCGGGCTCCGGGTATTCGATCCAGCGCTCGATCGCGGCCATGCTGCCGCCGGCAATGTAGGCCGCGATAACTGAGACCTCGGACTCTTCATCGACGTCGATGCCTGCTGGCAACGAGGCGGCGCGATTGTGTATTTCTCTCTCATTCATGGATTGGAGCGCCGGTACCAACGTCTGTCGGAGCATTGCCATGAGTTCTCGGCGAAGCGGCCCACGGTAGACCTCTAGCCAGCGTTTGATGTGTTCGAGGGCCAGCCGAGCCCGCACCTCTGTGTTGTCGGGTGGAGGCAAGGGCTCGAGCTGGGTAAGTATGTCGTCGGCCAACGCTTCACTCAGAAGTTGCATCGGGGAAGAGGCGTATCTGTAGAACTCCGAACGACTCAACGCCGCTGCTGCGCAGATGCTTGCGACAGTCGGTTCTTCGTAGGGGTTTTCGGCTACTACCCCGAGTACCGCCGCACGAAGCCGTTCCACCGCATTGTGGTTCGTCATGTTCTTGATCATAGAAGCTCCGGTATCACCTGGTATCTGCACTTGGTCAGTCACGCGTATAGAATCCGTGAGTGCGTGCAAGCGATTTGGTCTATGAGAGGCTTCGCTCCGAAATCATAGAGTGGGCGCTTACACCGGGACGCCCGCTGGGCGAGATCGAGACCGCGGACCGCCTCGGCGTTTCTCGAACGCCGGTTCGCGAGGCGCTCTCACGCCTGGTGGCGGAGGGGTTGGCTACCAACGTCGGCCGAACTGTACACGTCGCTCCGCTTACCCGAGCACTAGTGATCGAGCTGTACGAGTTGAGAGAGTCGTTGGAGATCTATGCCGCCAAGCTCGCAGCGAGACGTAGAGACCCCAAGCGCTTCGAGCGATTGCTCTATGAGCTTCGCAGGGGACCGGACGACGGTGACGAGCTAGCTGCTCATCGGCCGTACTTCTTGTCCGACGAGTTGGAAGCTGCGATCGATGAAGCTGCAGGAAGTCGTTTTATTCGCACCTCACTCGAGGATCTTCGAGGTCAGATGGCACGCGTCAGTCACCATTCGCGTTCCAATCCGGCGCGAATGGGGAAGGTGACCGAAGAACACATCCAAATCGCTGAAGCCATTTGGCTCGGCGACGAGAGCCTGGCTATGGGCGCCACCGCGGTACATCTGCACAACAGTCTGTCCAATATCCTTGACTCGCTGCCGTCACTTGTTCCTGAGAAATGACGGCGACTTCCGCCGGCGTAGAGGCGAATAGCCACCATGCCGGCGGAAGTGCAATCACGCTCGGTTAGTGAGGACAAGGGATCCGGCAGCGCCGAACATCATGCCGACACCCTGCACGAAGCTGATTTCCAGATCCGGTACTTGACGGAAAGCTTCGCCCCGAAGCTGGCGCACGGCTTCTTGAATCGCGAACATTCCGTACTTGCCGGTATGCGTGTATGACAGGCCGCCACCATTCGTGTTGATGGGCAATCGACCTCCAGGCTTCGTGTGGCCCTCGGCGAAGAATGCCCCTGACTCGCCTCGACCGACGAAGCCGGTGTCTTCGAGCATATAGAGCGGTAGATGTGCGAATGCGTCGTAGAACATGACATGGTCGACATCGGCATGTGAGATATCGGCTGAGGCGAACGCGTCCCGGCTCGCCCGCCGAAAGGCTCCGAAACTGTCCAGATCATCCATTTGGGAGACGAGTGGTGATTCTGCAGCCTCGCCTGATCCGAGCAGGTAGACAGCACGCGACGCGGATTGAAGATCTTTCGCGCGCTCGGCTGACGTCAATACGAGCGCGCCGCCACCGTCTGCGACCACACAGCACATGTCACGCGTGAACGGGTACGCGATCTCCGGTCCAGCCAAAATTTCGTCAATCGTCACGGGGTCGTTGCGTGCGGCCCGAGGATTGCCAACTGCCCACTCGCGTTGCGCGGCAGCGACAGTTGCGAGGTCCCGCTGTGACATGCCGCGGCTTTCGAGAAATGCCATGACCGGGACGGTAAAGCTGGCGTAGGGGGCCAGTGCACCGAAGGGAAATTCGAACTGGCCGGCGAGGGAGGCCGGGTCCATCACCCAAGGACTCGCGCCGACGCGGGAGCGTCCGGACTCACCGTGCGAGATCAGGACGACATTCGCGGCGCCGGCAGCGATTGCGGCCGCGGCGTGGCGGACATGGAGCATGAAACTGCAACCACCGACCGAAGTACCGTCCACCCATTGCGGCCGGATGCCTAAGTAGTCGGACACTTCGTACGGGGCAAAGCTGTCGTTTGCGATCCCGTCGACCTCACTCAACGCCACGCCTGCATCGGCCAGAGCAGCCAGAGCGGCCTCGGCGTGAAGTTGGGTGACCGATTGATTCGGAATCTTCCCGAGCCTGGCGGTCTCTGCCGCCCCGACGATCGCAATGTTTCCCCCATGCATGCGGGTCATTCGACTGCCTCGCGGGTGGGCGTGAACATCGGAAGCACCATGTCATCCCGTTCTTCATAGACGACTTCCAGTGGCATTCCGAGCGTGAGGTGACTCGGATCAGCCTCTACGTTCACAAGATTCGTCATCATACGAACGCCTTCGGCCAGGTTCACCAACGCGATTATCTGGGAAGCGGTGCCGAAGCCTAGAGCGGGTCGTCGATTGATCACGTACGACGCCAGCGTTGCCCGACCGGACACAGGCCGCCATTCGAGTCGGGAGGAACTGCAATTCGGACATTGGCTGCGCGGGTAGAACACGGCCTTGCCGCACTCGAGGCAATGCTGGATTTTCATGGCGTGCTCTCGCGTGCTTTCCCAGAACGGGATGGAATCGGGCGTGGGTACTGGTGCAGGCGCGTATTGGATCATGTTTCTCCTCTGTGCTCGAGCGATCAAATCGCCTGTTCGCGATTGTGTACAACTCACATGGATGTATACACCAGGTCGTGATCGCGATGAATAGTCGCACGAAAATGGGTCTTGCGGAAGTTGTGCGCATCATGTTTGTATCCATACGTGGGGTTCATTGCACAAGGAGGAGTTTGAAAATGGGAGTCTTGGACGGCCGGGTGGCTATCATCACCGGCGCGGGGCGTGGAATCGGAGCGTCGATCGCGCGGCTCTATGTGAATGAGGGCGCCCGAGTCGTTGTCAACGACCTGGGGTCGCAAGGCGACGGAACCGGTGCTGATGCGGGGCCGGCGTATGAAATTGCGAAAGAGTTGAATGCCGCCGTCGGAGATTCGGTTGCCATCGCCGATGGCGGAGACATCGCAGAAACTACGACAGGTCAGCGTCTCGTCGATATGGCGGTGGAAATCTTCGGCAAGCTCGATGTCGTCGTCAATGTCGCCGGTATTCTCCGCGACCGAATGATCTTCAACCTGGACGAAGAGGATTGGGATGCCGTCATCCGCGTACACCTGCGCGGTCACTACAGCACGCTCAAGCCCGCGTCGGTTTACTGGCGTAAGCAGCGAAATCCAGACGGGCACTACCGAGTTGTCAACTTCACGTCGTCGTCGGGTTTGCACGGATCGCCCGGACAACCCAACTATGCCGCTGCCAAGATGGGCATCGTCGGACTCACACAGTCGCTCGCGAATGGGCTTGCCCGCTACGGAGTTACGGCGAACGCCATTGCGCCGGGTGCAGCGACCCGTCTGACCGCGACGATTCCTGTTGACAAGAGCATCGGAAGCGAGTTCGCAGACGCGCGCTTCTCGCCTGAGAACATCGCACCAGTGACCGCGTACCTCGCGTCCGAGCAATCTGATTGGCTGTCCGGGCGGGTCATCTCCGCAGCTGGCTTCGACGTCGGTCTCTACAACGTGCCAGAAGAAATCGAGACGATCAGTGGCGAGGCGCCCTGGAATGTCGCGACACTAGCTCCTGAGATCGAGCGCAGGTTCCGCCCCCTTGCAGATGGCCTACCCGCGACTCCGTTCGCCGCACAGATCGGTAGCTGACCATGAGAGTAGTGGTTGATCGTGAACGCTGTACTGGTATCGGGATCTGCGAGTCGGTATCTGAATCGCACTTCGAGGTAGACGACGATGGTGCGCTCTGGATTCTCAGGGAAACTATCGCCGACGACGACCGTGCTGAAGTTGAGGAGGCAGTCCGAGCCTGTCCAGCAACCGCACTCAAAATCGTCGATGACTGAGCGTGCTTCTGGCGCGAACCCCTTGCGGGCGCGATGTTCGGATCGTGCCAACTCGAATCTTCTCGGGTGGGGAGTTCGCGGCTCCTTCCGTACTTATCTGAGAGGAGTTGGCGGTTCGGCTGTACCTACTGGTGGGGCCGTCGACCTCGGTGAGAGCTTCGGCTTTCCGGTTGTGGCGACGACGCGCGATGCTCTGATCACCGTTGGGAGCGTCCATTTTCTGGCACACGACGGACTTCTCGATCTGACTATCGGAAACCTCCACTTGCACAGAGTCGGCGAGATCGAGGAGCTTTCCGGACTGGTCAACGATGCGAGGAAGAGGATTGTGATCGGTTGGGCCGTTGCGGTATCGCCGGGCGAATCCACCACGGCCCCAATGATACTGCGCAAAGAAGCCGTCTCTCATTTCAACGGTACCTATCCGCCAGGAACGGAACTCGACCCTATCGAGTATTTGCACGCCTGAATGGTCTTCGGCCTGCACTCATCAGCCCGCATGAACCGGGACTCTCCGCCGAGCAGTGACTTGCTGCAAATGGTAGTGCTCGGTACCGGGACATGGCGGCACAATCCGCATCAATCATTAAGGAATTACACATGGCAATCGACCTCGCGTTCGTCGGAGCGGCAGGGGGTGAGACCGAACAGCGCTGGACCGCGAAAGACACGTTGCTTTACGCTGTGGCCGTGGGCGCCGGTCACGGCGATCCCAGTACGGAGTTGGAGTTCACGACCGAGAACTCGGCTGTCGGACACCGGGTTCTGCCATCGTTCATCTGCGTCGCTGCAAGATCTGTTTTGCCAGTTGGCTTTTCGGTAGATATGACTCGAATGCTCCACGCTGACATGCATTTCGAGCTTCTCGGTGACATACCTGCCGACGGCCATGTGCGGTCGACTATGCGCATCGACGGCATATACGACAAGGGTTCGGGCGCATTGATCGCCACAACTACCGATGTAGTCGACTTCGAATCGGGCAAGCTGTTGGCCCGCCTCGGGTCGGGGATGTTCGTCCGTGGCGAGGGTGGGTTCGGCGGTCAGCGCGGACCAACAGATGGCTGGGCCAGTCCTGAGCGGGAACCCGATTCGATTCTGACCTACGAGACGTTGCCGGAACAGGCACTGATCTACCGCCTGACCGGTGACCGAAATCCGCTGCACAGCGATCCTGAGTTCGCGGTCAAGGCCGGGTTTCCAGCGCCGATCCTTCACGGAATGGCGACCTATGGGTTCACGGCGCGTGCACTGCTACACGCTGTTGCAGACTCGGATCCTTCATGCTTCGGTAGCATGTACGGCCGGTTTACCAAGCCAGTTCAATTGGGTGAGACGCTCGAAGTGCAGGTGTGGAAGACCGCCGACGGCGCGCTCTTTCGCACCATGGATTCGTCCGGTGACGTGGTTATCGATCGTGGCCGGATGAGCCTCAGGAGTGCACGATGAGTGCTCTGTCCGGTGTGCGCGTGCTCGACCTGTCCGTCGGCATTGCAGGCCCGATTGTCGGAATGTTCCTCGGTGATTTCGGTGCCGACGTCGTTCGAGTCGAAGGTACAGCCGGTGACCCGCAAAGCTCCAGTTCAGGATACGCGGTCTGGAACCGAAACAAGCGAAGCGTACGCGTCGATCCCATGGATCGAGCCCACGTCGACTGGCTGACACAGTCTGTCGCGGCTGCTGACGTGGTGATACTGGGTGCGGATGCAGAGCTCTCGGACTGGGGACATCAGGTAGCCGAACAGGGCGCACGAAACGGGGAACTCGTCACGGTGAGATTGCCCGCGTACCTCGACAGCGATCCCGCGTGGATCGGAGGGGAATCGAATCACATTCTTGCCGGGATCGCGGGACAGGCGATGCGTCAGTCGTCGGTGAAGGGCGGACCCGTCGCGAGCATGTCACCGTTCATCTCCTACATCCACGGCATCTGGGCGTCGGTGTGTACAGTCGCCGCGCTCATCGAGCGCACGGTCTCCGGCGCTGGTCAGGTTGTTACTGTCACGGGGATTCAAGCGATCCTCGAGGCAACTGTCGGTTCGCTTACCGTCAGTCCGGCCGCACCGGATCCGGACACCGCGATCGGCGCGACGGGTCGGCACCCGACCTACAGGCACTTCGTTTGCGGAGACGGTTTGTGGATGTCGGTGGGTGCACTCGGATCTAAGTTCGAGGAACGGATTCTACGTGTCCTCGAACTCGAGCACGTGCTGACGGACCCTCGCATAGGCGGAGTCACCGCGAGGATGGCACTGCCAGAGAATCTGCCCTGGGTGCAAGCGTTGGTGGAAGCGGCGTTTGCATCGAAGAGTCGGTCGGACATGCTTACCCTCATCGAAAACGCGGGAATTCCCTGTGGGCCGATGAACTCGCGAGAGGAGTGGTTCGACAGCGAGCAGGTTGCCGCAATTGACATGCGTGTGCAGATAGAGGACCCGGCACGTGGTTCGGTTGAAATGCCGGGGATCCCGATCAATCTGACGAGGACACCGGGAGCGGTCCGTTTGTACGCACCGCGGCCTGGCGAACATGACGGTATCCCTCCATGGCCGGCCAAGGAACTGTCCGAGAGCCGTGAACCACGATTCGTGCCCGGGCCGCTCACCGGGTTTCAAGTGTTGAACATGGGAACATTCGTCGCTTCGCCGTACGCGGGAATGTTACTCAGCGAACTGGGCGCCGACGTCATCAAGGTCGAGCCCTATGCAGGTGACCCGTTTCGGTTGTCGGCGTACACATTCAATCGCGGGATGCGGAGTATTGCGATCGATCTTTCCGGCGACGAGGGACGCAGTGTGTTCCTCCGCCTGGCGGCAGAGGCCGACCTGGTGATGGACGCGATGCGCCCGGGGGTCATGAAGAAGCTGGGAATCGACTATGACGCCCTTGCCTCCGTCAACCCACGGATTGTGACGCAATCGCTGTCCGCCTACGGCGAGCGCGGTCCGAACGCGATGCGTCCCGGCGTGGACATGGTGCTTCAAGCGGAGAGCGGAATGATGTCGGCATGGGGAGGTGACGACATTCCGGTGGCGAACACCGTCGCTATCACGGACGTTGCCACCGCTTCGATCAGCGCCCTTCTCGCATTGCTCGGTCTCTACGAACGACAGATCTCGGGACTTGGGCAGCGCAGTTGGAATTCTCTTGCGGCCACGTCGGTGTTCTTACAGATGGAGAGCATGGTGCGATTCGACGGGGCGCCAGCGCCCGTCAAGGGGGGTCACGACTATCGGGGCGCTCATTCGCTCCAGTCCTACTACCGCACAAGGGATGGATGGATTGCGGTAGACGTCGACGAACGCGACCGCGAGGCGGCGATCCGCCGTTTGCGATCGGTCGGCATCATCTCGACTGAAAATCTGGGAGAAGACATCAGAGCTTCCATCGCTGTGCGCAACACCGCTGACGCACTGGCCGACCTGAAGAATGCGGAGATTCCCTGTGCTGAGGTGCGGACTGTCTCCGCGGTAGTCCGTGACCCGGAACTACTCGAGCACGAAGCATTTCATATTCGCAAGTCGGACGACGGCAGCACTTTTGTTCAGACCGGTAAGTATGCCGGTTTCAGCAGGACGCAACGGCGTGGACCGATGGTCCCCCCGGGAGTCGGAGAGCACACGCGAGACGTTTTGCGCGCTGTCGGTATGGACGAGTCCCAGATTTGTGCACTCGTCGAAGCCCAGGTCGTACACGCCGGGCAGCCGCTCGAGCACGTGTTGCCCATCTCGTACCGGTGAGGTTTCCGAGTTGAAAACGATTGACATGACCGATACCCACGTGGAAGTGCTGTCTCAGTTGAGATTCGCCGTGAATGCAAAAGGATTGAGGAATCTCGATATGGCCGCAGGCCTGGTGATAGTCGGAGCATCGCTGGCCGGCCTGCGCGCGGCGCAGGCCGTCAGACGGGACGGATACTGGGGACCGGTAACGCTCATCGGAGACGAACCGCACCTTCCATACGATCGCCCGCCATTGTCCAAGGCATACCTCGCTGACGACGCGGAGCCTGACTATTTCGTGACACCTGAGGAACTCGAGGCCGACGACATCGAGTTGCGCCTGTCGACGCGGGTGACGGCACTCGATCCCGAGCGTCGGCAAATCGTCGTAGGCGAGGAGCGGATCGATTACGACGTCCTGGTTATTGCGACCGGAGCATCACCGAGACTCATTCCATCTGTCGGTGATCTCCAAGGCGTCGCTACGCTTCGCACGCTGGATGACGCGGTCGCGATCCGCAAAGAACTCGGACGGGCCAAGGACGTCGTTGTCATCGGTGCAGGCTTCATCGGGTCGGAAATGGCTTCGGCGGCAAAGAGTCGCGGTGCCCGTGTGACAATTCTCGAGGCGGCTCCGGTACCTCTTGTCCGTGCGGTCGGAGACCGAGTGGGCGAGGCGATCTCAGGATTGCACGCGCGGCACGGCGTTCGCTTGATATGCGGTGCCAGTGTCGACGAGATCCGGGGCGTCAACGGCCGCGTCACCGAGGTGTTGACGGTGGGTGGTGAGCGAATTCCGGCCGACCTGGTCATTGTGGGCATAGGTGCGGTTCCTGCGACCGGCTGGCTCGAATCCTCCGGCATTCTTCTCAGCGCGGTTGACGGCGGGGTGGTATGTGACGAGTACCTGCGCACCTCTGTCCCCGGTGTGTACGCAGCGGGCGATGTCGCGCATTGGCCGAACGCGACTATGGGCATCGCGATGCGCCTCGAGAACTGGACCAGCGCCGCGGATCAGGGTGCGCGCGCCGGCTTGAACGCGGTGCTGGGGCAGGACGAGCAATTGCCGTTCGAAACGGTGCCGTACTTCTGGAGCGACTGGTACGGGCATCGGATTCAGTTCGTCGGTTCAGCTCTCGCAGATACGGTCGAATTCGTGACAGGCGGGCCAGACGAAGAGAAGTTCGTAGCTTTGTACCGCAAAGACAATCGCCTCGTCGGGGCGGCGACGCTCAACGAGCGTCGCCGAATCATGAAGCTACGTCGCATAATTCAGGACGGTGGCGAATGGGATTCCGCAATCGAGCTGTTGTCTCCGCACGAGCAGGCGCCCAGTGGCATCTGAGCCTTCGGGGGCGTTGTCTCCCGACTCCAGCACGGACACTCGATGTGGAGAACCGGAGGAGACAGAAGGATCGGCCGGACTGCCTCGCGAGATCTGGGTCATCGCTCTGATCAGTTTGCTGTCGTCGATCGGGTTGGGTGTTGTGGTTCCCGCTCTGCCGGCGCTTGGCAGCCTCTACGGAGTGGGGGTGGCGGCGATGACTGTTGCCATCAGCGGGTTCGCCGCCGCACGCCTGGTGACAAATGTGGGACTCACGTCCGTTCTACGGCGGGTCCCCTTGCAACCGATATTGGCGAGCGGACTCGCATTCCAAGGGAGTATGACGCTGTTGGCGGGGTCTGCCGACAATTACAACGCCTTCATCGTGTTTCGCACATTCAGTGGTGTCGGTAGTGCGGCATACACGATTGCGTCGACCGCGTTGATGGTGGCGATTTCCCCGCCGCTTCACCGTGGTCGGGCAATGAGTCTGCAGGCTGGAATGGTCGGGATCGGAACTGTCTCGGGACCGGCGATCGGCGGCGCGATAGTCCTGTTGGATCCACGTCTTCCGCTGGCGATCTATGGTTTGGTGTTGATCGTCGGCGCCGTCATGACACTCGTTTTCCTGCACAGGGTTCGGTCGATCCGTACGGTCGAGAATCGACCCGAGCCCGGAAGCGAGGCGGCCGAGGGTGATGATCGGATGAGTCGAGTTACGTTTCGCTGGCTGCTCAAAAGTCCCGTGTTCGCAACCGTCATTGTCGGCCAGATGATCAGTGGCGCTGTGTATTACGGAGTTCGGAGCGCGATCTTGCCTGCCTATCTCGAGTCGGTCGGGCACACGGTTGCCTTTGTTGGCATTGCGTTGACGATTGCTGCGCTCTCACAGGTGCTCGGGACTGTCGGTGCGGGTGTCGGGTCGGACAGGTTCGGTCGCTTTCCCTTGTTGGCGAGTTCGTACGTGGCAGCGATCATCGGGTTCGCTTTGTTGGGCGGTGGAAATCTCGTGTGGGTCGCGTTGGTAGCGTTTGCTGCCCTCGGTTTCGCTGGTGGCGTTCAACAATCCGCCACCGGGGCCTTGCTTGCCGACACGCCGGGAGGTCGGTCGGCTGCTGCGACGGGTGCCTTCTGGATAACCTTCGACATTTTTGCCATCATCGGCCCGGCGCTCGGAGGGTTGATTGCCGAGCAGCTCGGGATGTGGGTGGTACTCACCGCGGCTGTGCTCGTATTGACCTGGGCCCTCATTCACTCTCTCGTGTCTTGGCGGCGGGTTACACGCACAGCCGAATGATGTAGGCACGAGTTCAAGCGCCTGTCTTGTTTGAAGACAAACGTGGCGAGTGGATCCAGGCTGGGGTCGTACCGTGACAGAAATTTTCTAAAACATCTGTGAAGCAACATATTCGGAGCAACTCGATCAGTTTTGACTCCGCTTCCAGGCTTCACGGAAATTTGCCTATTCGGGTTAATGAGTTCATCGAAACAAGGTGTGGCGGTTCGCCGCACCGCAACCGCTAGGAATGAGGATCGAATGGCCATGATCAAGTATCCGGGCATGTTCCGGAACGAGCACCCCGTCACAACAGACGTCGACATCAGTTCGGACAGCTTCTGGAATCAGGATTTCATAGCTCGAGATGAGGTATTCGCGAAGCTGCGCCGCGAGGCACCAGTAAGCTGGCACCGCGCGCGAGAGACGCCCGAAATCCCTGAAAAGTATCGAGACGTAGGCTTCTGGGCGATCACGAAACACGAAGACATCACTGCAATCAGCTTGGACCACCAGACCTTCAGTTCAGATCAGCGCCGTGGTGGCCAGATGTTTCGCTCACAGGACTGGGACATCGTCGGTGCGTCGCACTGTCTGACAATGGACCCGCCGGATCACACTCGGTATCGCAAGATCATGAGCGCGGCCTTCACACCGAAGGCAGTTGCCAGACTCAGCCAGAAGATCAACGAGCGCGCCGAGCAAATCATCGATCGTGTGATCGACGCAGGCGAGTTCGATTTCGTGACCGACGTGTCGGCCAGGCTGCCGATGATGACAGTCGCGGACTTGATCGGCGTCCCTGAAGAACTCGTGGAGGCGTTCGCCCAGGCGGGTGACAATGCAGTAGGGATCAATGATCCGGACATAGTCCCAGATGGTGTCAGTCTGTCCGAGTTCCTGAGCCAACAGATGAACACTCTTGTGGAAATCGGCGTAGATCTGGTCGAACATCGAAAAAAGTACCCTGCCGACGACATCGCGACTGCGCTCGCACAGGCGGAGTTCGACGGTCGGCGCCTGGACACCGAAGACATCGGGGCAATTATGGGTCTTCTCAGCGTCGCCGGGAACGACACGACGAAGCAGACCACGACGCGCACCGTGATCTCTCTCGATCGCAACCCAGATCAGCGCAAATGGCTCGTGGAGGACTTCGACGGTCGAATCGGCCGTTCGATCGAGGAGTTCATTCGCCATGCCTCACCCGTCCTCGAGTTCGGTCGCTCAGTGACTCGCGACGTCGAGATCCGCGGACAGCAGATTCAGGCCGGCGACAAAGTAGTGATTTTCTACTGCTCGGGAAATAGGGATGAGGACGTGTGGACTGATGCACACACCTTCGACCTCAATCGGGAGCCGCGACCACACCTGGGATTCGGTGGCGGTGGCGTGCACTACTGCCTGGGCAATGGTGTCGCGAAAGCGCAGCTTCGGGCGTTGTTCTCACAGATTCTCACGAGGCTTCCCGATCTTCAGATCGGGGAACCGGTTGATCTCCGAAGCGACTTCATCCATGGCGTCAAGTCTCTACCGGCGAGGACGAAATAATGCGCGCAGCGATACTGCGGAATCACGATGCTCCTTTCACGATCGAAGATGTACAACTCGGCGAACTCCGGCAGAACGAGGTCCTGGTCGAAATCGTCGGTGTCGGTATCTGTCACACCGATCTGCTGTTGCGAGACCCCGGTCTGGCGGAGGCGATAGGACCGGCGATCCTGGGGCACGAAGGAGCCGGGATCGTCAAGGAAGTCGGATCGGCGGTCACCCAGGTCGGACCCGGAGACCACGTCCTATTGAGTTTCGATTCCTGCGGTACCTGTAAGAACTGTCAGAGTGGATCACCCGCGTACTGTGACGAGTTCGAACGTCGAAATCTCACCGGCTATCGGGCTGATGCCACGACGGCTGCCGTAGACACCGATGACAAGCCGCTCGCCAATCGCTGGTTTGGGCAGTCCTCGTTCGGTGAATTCGCCATTGCTACCGAGCGAAACCTCGTGGTCATCGATCCTGACCTTCCGCTCGGATTGCTCGGACCGTTGGGCTGTGGCCTGCAGACCGGCGCCGGTGCGGTCTTGAATGAGATGAAGATTGCACCCGGTCAGTCAATCGCCGTCTTCGGCGCCGGAGCTGTCGGTCTCGCAGCAGTGATGGCCGCCAAGATAGCCGGCGCAACTGACATCGTCGTGGTGGATCTTCACCAGTCGAGGCTGGACGTCGCACTCCAAGTCGGCGCCACCCGGGTGGTGCGCGGCGACGCCGACGATGTGGCCGATCAAGTGCGGAACGGCACCGCAGGGATGGACTTCACATTCGACACAACCGCGATAGGTGCAGTGATCTCCACAGCCGTCGATGTGCTTGCACGCCCGGGCAAGGCCGTGTTGGTCGGCGCGGGATCGGACGAGCTCCGCGTATCACCGACCGCTCTCGCTGGAAGGAGTATTACGTTCGTCCTCGAAGGCAATGCGGTTCCACAGATCTTCATTCCGCAACTCATCGAGTACTGGCGTGACGGCCGATTCCCCTTCGACCAGTTCGTGAACGTATATCCGTTCGAGGAAATCAATCGAGCGGTGCTCGATTCTCTGTCCGGTCACACAATCAAACCTGTCCTCACTTTCGGCTCGGAGAGGAGCTGACCTCATGACAACCAGACCAATTTCCCAGGTCTTTGCAGCGACGTCGAACGGTGAAGACCTGTCCGTGTCGGACCATTTCGAGGTGATCAATCCATCGACCGGGCGTCCATTCGGCTTAGCACCGTCAGTGACAGTCGATCAGCTCGACGGTGTTTTCGAGGCCGCCCACGCGGCATACCTCGTTTGGCGCACCGACGACAACACACGACGCGAGGCGATGCGCAAGGCCGCAGACGTACTGGACGCCAGAGCTGCGGACCTTGCTCCGGTGCTCACGGCAGAACAGGGTAAGCCGCTCAGTGACGCCGAAGCGGAGTTTCACGCCGCTGCGGTTTGGCTGCGTTACTACGCAGATCTCGAGCTTCCGCCGGAAATCATCCGCGACGATGCAGAAGCATTCGAGCAGGTCGTTCGCCGTCCGCTAGGTGTCGTCAGCGCGATCACACCCTGGAATTTTCCGATAATGCTCGCCATGTGGAAGATCGCCCCTGCGCTACGCGCCGGCAACACGATCGTTGTCAAGCCATCTCCGTTCACGCCGCTGGCCACGCTCGCGATAGGTGACGTACTTCGCGGAGTGTTTCCCAACGGTGTCTTCAATGTCGTGACAGGTCCAGACCCGTTGGGTGCGGCCATGGTAAGTCATCGCATCCCTCGTAAGGTTAGTTTCACCGGGTCCACCGCCACCGGACGCAGAGTGGCAGTGTCGGCGGCTGAAGATCTCAAGCGGGTGACGCTCGAGCTCGGAGGAAACGATCCGGCAATCATCCTGTCAGACGCAAACATCGAAGAGATCGCGCCAAAGCTGTTTTGGGGTGCTTTCGCCAACAACGGGCAGATCTGCCTTGCCGTCAAACGCGTTTACGCACATGCGAGCATAAAGCCGAGATTGGTAGACGCGCTCGCCGCGATTGCGAAGGATGTGGCAGTCGGCGACGGGATGGACAGCGGAGTCCAACTGGGGCCGGTGAACAATGCGCCTCAATTCGCGCGGGTCAAGGAACTGGTCTTCGATGCAATTGGGAACGGCGCTCGGGCTGTGGCCGGCGGCGCTCCGCTGGACCGCGACGGCTATTTCTTCAGTCCAACGATTCTCGATCGGGTTGATGACGGAATGCGAATTGTAGATGAGGAGCAGTTCGGCCCCGTCCTACCGATCGTTTCCTTCCAGGACGAGCGTGATGCTATCGATCGGGCGAACAATTCCGAGTACGGCTTGACCGCTTCCGTCTGGAGCAATGACGTAGATCATGCGGCCTCGGTGGCGTCCCACATCGATGCTGGGCAGGTAGCGATCAACGGCCACGGTCGCGGTGTCCTGCCGCACCTCCCGTTCGGTGGGCACAAGGCAAGCGGCGTAGGAGTGGAGAACGGCCCTTGGGGGCTTTACGGCTTCACAGACATCCAGGTTATCGCAGCTCCTCCTCGCAACTGAGCGAGAGATACCGCCCACCTGCGCGCCCGTGGCTCGGAGGTCAGCGCGACGATCGTCGACAATGCCAATTTGTCGGCGATCGTCGTTCGAATATTGCCGTCCCTAGTTCTCTCTAGGACACGCGCTAGAGAGAGGGATATCCGTCTACGCGGCTTGTACCGTCGATGGGCATGGACCCCGTGCGCAATCCGTATGCCCCCGGTGCCGGTCAACGCCCGCCGGAACTCGCCGGGCGCGACAAGCAGATCGACGCCTTCGACGTCGTTCTCGAGCGAATTGCGCGTGGCCGCCCGGAACGAAGTGTTGTCCTCACCGGCTTGCGTGGCGTCGGCAAGACCGTCCTGCTCAATCAGTTGCGTTCGGCCGCGATCTCCCGAAGCTGGGGGACAGGCAAGATCGAGGCGCGCCCCGATCAGGATTTACGACGCCCACTCTCGTCGGCGCTGCACATGGCAGTCCGAGAGATCGCGGTCTCCCATCGCGATCCGGAGCGGGTCGAGCAGTTCCTCGGAGTCCTCAAATCGTTTGCCCTACGCGCCACTGCGGACAAGGGAATGCGCGAGCGCTGGCAGCCAGGCATCGATGCACCCGCGATCAAAGGTCGGGCAGACAGCGGCGACATCGAGATCGACCTCGTCGAGTTGCTGCTCGACGCGTCGTCGCTGGCCAGAGATGTCGGCGTCGGGATCGCCATCTTCATCGACGAGATGCAGGACCTCGGAGCCGCGGATGTCTCGGCGATCTGCGGGGCCTGCCACGAGTTGAGTCAGGACGCGGCACCGTTGATCGTCGTCGGGGCGGGGCTTCCGCATCTGCCTGCTGTGCTGTCGGCGTCGAAAAGCTACTCGGAGCGCCTGTTCAGCTACCACCGGATCGACCGCCTCGAGCGTGAAGCTGCAGATCAGGCGCTGATCGCACCTGCCGAGCGTGAGGACGTCGAGTTCACCGAATCCGCGCTCGACGCTCTGTACGAAGCGGCTGACGGGTACCCGTACTTCGTTCAGGCCTACGGAAAAGCCACGTGGGATGTGGCGGCGTCGAGTCCGATCACGGCAGAAGACGTGCGCGTCGGCGCGCCGACGGCGGAGGAAGAACTCGCTGTCGGTTTCTTCGGATCGCGGTACGAGCGAGCAACGCCCGCGGAGCGTGAGTACATGCGCGCCATGGCCGATCTCGCCGGTGACGACGGGCCCGTCGCAACCGCGAAGATCGCCGTCGAGTTGGGGCGCAAACCGGCTTCCCTGTCGCCGGCACGCGATGGACTGATCAAGAAGGGGCTGATCTATTCGGCAGAACGTGGATCCATCGGATTCACGGTCCCGCACTTCGGCCGATACCTGCGCGGACAAGCGGAGTGAACGCGCTCGAAACCGCGTGGGATCGGGTGGCGGCGCTCAGTCCCAATCCACCGGCGTGGGTAGTTCAACTGGCCGCGTTGATCGCCGTGATCATTGTTCTCGAACCACACCTGTGGCGGATCGCCCGCAACGTCGTCACCATCGCACACGAGGGTGCTCATCTGATCGTCGCCGTCCTGGTCGGTCGACGGTTGAAAGGTCTTCGCCTGCATTCGGATACGTCGGGTGTTGCGATCTCGTCGGGCAAACCGACCGGCTTCGGCGTCATTCTGATGACGTTCGCGGGGTACGTCGGACCGTCGATTCTCGGACTCGGCGCGGCCGGGTTGTTGGGCGCGCAGCGTGCGGTCTCGGTGCTGTGGATCGGCGTATTCGTCATCGCGGTGATGATGGTCCTGATCCGAAACCTCTACGGAGTCTTCTCACTTGCAGTCGTGGGAGCCGTGTTGTTCGGGCTCGTCTGGTGGGGGACCCAGGAGCAGCAAGTGGCCGCAGCGTACTTCCTGACGCTCTTCCTCCTCTTTGCCGGACCACGCCCGGTCGTGGAACTTCAACGGCAGCGAATGCGACGAGGCGGGGCACCGGACTCGGACGCCGACCAATTGGCCAGGCTCTCACCGATACCCGCGATCGTCTGGGTCGGGTTGTTCCTGCTCGTGAACGTAGCGGTGCTCGTGCTCGGCGGATGGTGGATTCTGCGCCCGGTGGGTGGCTGACCGGATTGATCCGTTGTCCCGTCAGGACAACGGACCAACGATTGTTGATGCTCTGCGGACGTAGTCATCGCATGAAGGCGCTCATATCGTGGAAGTCGACGAGGGGTCGTGTGGGGACTTCACACGGCCACACCCGCAACGACGAAGACCGTCGACGATGACAAGGATTCGTTTTGGACTACAAGAACTTCCGCGGACGAACCGCGATCATGTCCGGGGGAAGCCGTGGCATCGGACTTGCCATCGCCCGTGCGATAGCGCGCCGCGGCGGAAATATCGTGTTGCTCGCCAAGACCGATACGCCGGATCCCAGGCTGCCCGGAACTATCCACACGGCTGTGGACGAGTTGAACGAGCTCGAGGGTCATGCCGTTCCGGTCGTCGGCGACGTGAGGAACGACGACGACATCGCGCGGGCCGTGGCTGCAGCGGTAGAGCACTTCGGTGGCATCGACATCGTGGTCAACAACGCGAGCGTCCTCGACATCTCGAAAACCGAAGATCTCGCGATGAAGCGATTCGATCTGATGCAGCAGGTCAATGTCCGTGGTAGCTTCGCGCTCACCCGCGCGTGCCTTCCGTACCTTCGGGTTTCGGCCAATGCGCACGTGTTGACGCTGTCGCCGCCGCTCAACTTTTCGCCGCACTGGTTGGGTGCTCATCCGGGCTACATGTTGGCCAAATACGGAATGACATTGGCGGCCTTGGGCATCGCCGCAGAGTATTCAGGTGCACCGATTTCGAGTAATTGCCTGTGGCCGGAGACCATGATCGCCACGGCCGCTGTCGGAAACCTGCTCGGGGGAGACGACAGTATCGAGCACTCGCGTTCACCCGAGATCATGGCCGATGCGGCTGTCGAGATTCTCGGGCGTCCCGCCGGCACGGATACCGGTCGTACAGTGCTCGACGTCGAGATCTTGCGCGAGGCGGGGATCTCGGACTTCTCGCAGTACGGCGGTCGGTCACCGTTGGCGATCGACATCTTCGTCGACGCTCCAATTCCGTGACCTCGGGCGATCTACAGGTATCTAGCCAAATCGCTAGATACATGTAGATCTTCCTCACGCCACTTCGTGCTCGCCGCCCGGGGCAACCTTCTGAAGTCCGCGATATGCGTCGCTGGCACTTTGGCGACCGCCGATGACGGCCTCGACCTCCGCGGCAATCGGCATGTCGACACCGTATTCACGGGCCAGATCCATGACGGTGGGGGCAGTCTTGACGCCCTCGGCAACCTGGCCGAGCTTGGCTACCGCCTCCTCGACGGTCAATCCCTGCGCCAGAGCTTCGCCGACGCGACGATTGCGAGAAGTCGGAGCCATGCAGGTGGCAATCAGATCGCCGACGCCCGTCAAGCCGGCAAAGGTGCGCGGGTTGGCGCCCATCGCCTCACCGAGTCGGGTCATCTCGGCGAGACCGCGTGCGAGCACCATCGCACGAGTGTTGTCACCGACCCCCAGACCGTCAGCCATGCCCGAGGCGATGGCAACGATGTTCTTGAGGATGCCGCCGAGTTCACAGCCGAGTACGTCGGTGTTGCGGTAGACGCGGAAGACCGACGATGCGAACAGGGGTTGCAGCGCGGCGGCGACACGATCGTCCTGGGTGGCCACGACCGATGCCGCGGCCATGCCGTCGACGATTTCTTTGGCGATGTTGGGGCCCGCGAGCAATCCGACGGGATGGCCGGGCAGGCACTCGGCGATCACTTCGGTGGGACGCTGCCGGGTGCCGGGCTCGAGGCCCTTGGACAGTGACAACACCGGGACCCACGCCCGAACCTCGTTGGCGATCTCGGCGAGGGTGGAGCGAACGGCGTGCGATGGCACCCCGCATACGAGTACGTCCGCTTCGCGGGCGGCTTCGACCAGATCCGAGGTTGCCTTGAGCCCCTTGGGAAGTTTGCGCTCACCAAGGTATTTGGAGTTGGTCCGTTGCGAATTGATCTCGTCGGCTGCTTCGGAATTGCGTGCCCACAACAGGGTCGGGGTGTTGCGGGCGGCGAGGCCGGCCACCGTGGTTCCCCACGATCCGGCACCGAGGACGACGACGCGTACCGGGCGGGCCATCAGAGTGCGCTGTTCTGGGTAGCGAGTGCTGTCATGGCGCCAAGCGTTCCACTTGCGGAGCAGTTGCGGGCCAATTCCGCCGAGTCTGTGGCTCGACTTACAGATGAGGCGGCGGTTCGGGGCTTTCGCGCATTGTTTCGACCGCTTCTGCGGATTCCGCGACGATCGAGCGCATGGCGGCTTCCGCGGCGTCGGCGTCCCCGGCCTGAATAGCAGATGCGACCACTCCGTGCAGGTGAATCGCTTCGGGGTCGGCCTCGTGGGGCATCAACGAGTGGCGGGTGCGGCCTTCGAGTATCTCGACGACGATCTGCGACATCGCCCGCAGCATCGGGTTGCCGGAAGCGGCGAGCAATGTGCGGTGAAAGTCGGAATCATGGCCGAGATATGCGTCGGTATCGGCAGCGCGCGAGGTAGCTGACATGCCGATGACGGCTGCAGTGAGAGCGCCGCACTGCTCAGGTGTGGCGCGAGTTGCGGCCAGTCGCGCAGCCAGAGGTTCGATGCCGGAACGGAGTTCACTGAGGATCGAAAGTTGCTCGAACCGATCAGGACCGGCCAGTTGCCAGCGGATGACATTGGGGTCGAGCGAGTTCCAGTGTTCGGAGCCCAGGATGGTGATTCCGACGCGTCGACGAACCGAGGCGAGTCCGAGGGATTCGAGAACGCGGACAACTTCGCGGATGACGGTTCGCGACACGTCGTATCGCGTTGCCACCTCGTCGGCGGAGATCGTGGTTCCCGGAGCGAGCACACCACCGACTATGTCTTGGCCGAGCTGTTCCAGCATCGAGTCGTGTAACTGCTGAAACGGGACAGAAGGCATACGTAGATCGTCCCATGCGTATGGAGTAAGCCCGGTGGAAGCCGAATAAATACTACAAATTAGTGTCTGCTCTTGAAATTGTAGGTTAATTAAGGAACAGTGACCTCAATCACTCATCGGACTGGGAGTCCCTATGAACACCACAGCATTGCTGGCGGCCGAGGTCGTCCCCGCTGGTAGCGACGCACGATTGATCATCGCTGCAGTCGCCGGCGTCGCGGTCATCATCGCGTTGATCACCTGGCTGGACCTGCATCCCTTCCTCGCGCTGTCCATCGGCGCGGTGGGCGTCGGTCTGGCGGCCGGCCTCGGATCGGCCGAGTCGGTCGCGGCATTCGCGACAGGCTTCGGGTCGACAATGGGAAGCGTTGGAATCCTGATCGGTTTCGGCGCGATGTTCGGCAAACTCCTCGCCGATTCCGGCGGTGCCGACCGAGTGGTCGACACGCTGGTCGGCCGTTCCAGCACCAAGGCACTTCCGTGGACCATGGCTCTGGTCGGCGCAGTGATCGGTCTGCCGATGTTCTTCGAAATCGGTCTCGTCCTGTTGATGCCGGTCATCATCCTCGTCGCGCGGCGTTCCGGCTTGTCCCTGATGCGCATCGCGATCCCCACCCTCGCCGGCCTCTCGGCCATGCACGGGTTGGTTCCCCCGCACCCCGGGCCGCTGGTTGCAGTCTCGGCTTTGAACGCAAACCTCGGCCTCACCCTCGCTCTCGGTGTCCTCGTCGCGATCCCCACGGTTGTTCTCGCCGGACCGGTCTTCAGTAAGTACGCCGCGCGGTGGGTCGACGTAACGGTCCCGGATCTTTTTGTCACAGGCGAAGATCGAGGCGAGAAAGAGAAGAAGCAGCGTCCCTCGTTCGCGGCTACCCTCGCAGCGATCCTCCTGCCGGTTGTTCTCATGCTGGGCAAAGCATTTGCAGACGTGATCGCACCCGATTCCGAGGCACTCCCCAAGTCCGTCCTCGACTTCCTCGGAACACCCGTTGTGGCTTTGGGTCTCGCGGTTCTGGTCGGTATGGTGCTGTTGGGTCGCGGCGGCGGAATGGACCGCAAGGCCATCTCGAAGTCACTCGAGAGTTCCCTACCTCCCATCGCAGGCATCTTGTTGATCGTCGGCGCCGGTGGCGGTTTCAAGCAGGTCCTGATCGACACCGGTATCGCCGGAGTGATCGCCGACGCGATCAAGGGCAGCAGCCTCCCCGTGCTGTTCCTGGCCTGGCTGGTAGCGGTATTGATCCGCGTCGCAACGGGTTCGGCGACGGTGGCAACGGTGACGGCGTCGGGCATCCTTGCTCCGGTTGCGGCCGATCTCTCGTCCGCACATGTCTCGCTGATGGTCTTGGCGATCGGCGCAGGCTCGCTCTTCCTCTCGCACGTCAACGACGCCGGATTCTGGTTGGTGAAGGAGTATCTGGGCGTCAGCGTGGTACAGAACCTCAAGACCTGGACCGTGATGGAATGCATCATCTCGGTATCGGGCCTGGCCGGAGTGCTCGTGTTGAGCGCATTCATCTAGGTAGGCGAGCACATGAACAGCGAAGCGGCACAGCAGAAGCAGTATCCCGTGCTCGTCCTGATGGGTGTCTCGGGTTCGGGAAAGTCGACGGTCGGCGGCATGCTCGCCGGAGCGATGGGTTGGGACCTTCAAGAAGGCGACGATCTGCATCCGCAGGCGAACATCGACAAGATGGCGACCGGGCATCCGCTGAACGACGACGATCGCTGGCCCTGGCTCGACAAGATCGCCGTCTGGATCAAGAGCCATACCGACGCCGGTCAGCCGGGCATCGTCACGTGTTCGGCACTCAAGCGGAGTTACCGCGACGTGCTTCGCGGTGAGCACGTCGTGTTCGTGCACCTCGCCGGTTCGCGGGATCAGATCGGCCAGCGATTGACCGCTCGCCTCGATCACTACATGCCCGCCTCGCTGCTCGACTCCCAGATCTCGACACTCGAGGCCGTCGACCCGGACGAACAGGCCATCGTCGTCGACGTGGGCGGGAGTCCCGCCAAGATCGCGGAGGAGATCCTGCGACGGGTGGAGACATTCGAATACTGAGCAAGCCCGGCGTGTAAGCACCCGAGGTTCGGGTTACGGTGCTTGGGTGACTGCTGCTGCGCAGACGGACTGAACCGTGACCGACTTCGACTTCCACAGCGTCTGGACGCTTCCTGCCTCTGCTGACCGCGTCTACGAGGTTCTCGCGGATGCCGAACGGTATTCGCAGTGGTGGCCTCAGATACGCCGAGTCGGGACGATCGACGAGCATTCAGGCTCCATGTCCATCCGCAGCGCTGTCCCTCTGACGCTGCTGGTCTTCGGGCGACGCGAGGTGGAAGACTCAGTTGACCGCTATCTGAAAGTGCGTCTCACCGGCGCAATGACCGGGTGGAGTAGCTGGGCGGTGCGCCCCGCTGGATCTGGTTGCGCAGCCGAATTTCGGCAACAGGTAGCGGTGTCCGGAGCGCTTGGTCTGGCCGCGAAGGTCGCGAAGCCGCTGTTCGAGTGGAATCATGAAGCGATGATGCGTGGAGGGCACCGCGGACTGTGCGCATATCTCTCCCGGCCGTGATCGCGACCAGAACTTGCACACGCTCGAGCAATTGATCCATACCCGTCGTGTCATTTTGACGCAGCGTCAGTTATCGTTCACATCAGCAGCCGACAAGTATGTGTAACTCAAATGCACAAAACGGCTTGACCTGGGAGGACGCTATGCGGACGCGAGATTCGACGGTATGGCATTGGAACGTGAGTCCGCGAGCGCGGGTTATCTTCTGCCTGACCAGGACGTTCGTGAAGCCGATGTTCACCCTCTGGCCGACCACCGAACGTGGTATCCGCCAACTCGAGCGACTCGACGCGATGGCGGACAAACTGCCGAAGCCGAAGAACCTCGATATCGAGCCTTTCACGCTGGGTGGTGTGCCCAGCGAGAAGGTGCAGCATCCACGCAAAGCGCAGGGCGAGTTGGCCGGCGCCACGATCCTCTACTTCCACGGAGGGGGATTCGTCTTCTGCGGTCTGGCAACGCACCGGGCACTGTGCGGTTTGCTCTCTGCGAAGGCCGGAGTACCGGTGATCTCCGTGCGCTACCGCCAGCTGCCGGAAGGTTCCATCGGCACCTCCGTCAAGGACGCAATGGCCGCGTACACCGCGTTGCTCGAGACAGCCGAAAACCCGAACAAGATTGTGGTTGCCGGTGACTCGGCGGGCGGATACCTGGCCATGAAGGTCGCCGAAATTACCGCACTGCGCGGAATCACGCGGCCCGCTGCCGTGGTGGGATATTCCCCTCTTCTCAACGTGAACCTCGAGGACCATGATCCCGATTTCATGAAACGTGATGCCTACCTACCGATGTCACAGGTCGAAAAGCTCAAGGACCGGTGGCTCGAGGGTCCGGACGAGATTCCTGGTGCGCAGTCGCCGATCAACGCCGACGCCAGTCTGATTCCGCCGTCGTTCCTGGTGTCCGCCGAATACGAACTGATGCGTCCGGACGTCGAGATCATGACCGAAAACTTGATCAAGGCAGGACAAGCCGTCGAAACGCACATCTGGAGTGGGCAGATCCATGCTTTCCCGGTGATCGGGAAAGCTCTTCGGGAGGGGAAGGCGATCGTCGATCTCACGATCAAGTTCCTCGAGCGAACGATGGCATCGCAGAACCAGATCAGCGCCTGACGCTGCTTTTCAGCCGATCGATGTGAGTGTTGCGTAGTCGTCGTTGTCGAGAACGCCGTCGACGACTGCGCGAACTTCCGAGGCGTGCAACGTGATCGAACCGCCGTGATTGTCGAGGAAGGCTGTGTCTGCGGCATCTCGGCCGGTCGAGATGCGCACAAGATTGCTGCGCGGCGCCAATTGCGTTGCATCGACCACGCGCCAGACGTGGTCGATATTGGCTTCGACTACGGCGTGAAAATCCATCGGATCGCAGCCCGGCGCGTAGACGGCCACCAGTCGAGCGGGAATCCCCACGGCGCGCAGCAGTGAGATGGTCAGGTGCGAGTAGTCGCGGCACACTCCGGCGCCGGCGAGCAAGGTGTCGACCGCACTGTCGGTGCCGCGACTGGTGCCGGGAACATAACTCAAATGTGTACTCACCCAGCGAGTGACTTCGAGGAGGAGTTCGGCCGGGGGAGTGGCGAGATCGAATTGCCCGGCGACAAAACCGAAGAACTTGTCGGCCTCGGCATACCGGCTGGGGCGCAGATATTTCGACACGTCGTAGTCGCTGACCGACGCCGGTTCTGCGCGGCCGATGACGGTTGCGTCGTAGCTGACGATCAGTTTGCCTGGGGCACAGTCGAGTAGGTGAATCCGGGTACCGTGTTCGGCGGTGATCTCGCGGGGTTCGAGCGGATTGCCGTCATGGACGAACGACATCGTTTCCAGCAGTTCGACACCCGGCGCGCGCGTCACCGCGATCTTGAACTCCAGGTTGGTCGCCTCGTCGATCTCGATGTCGAGCAGGGCGGCGACGGTACGTTTCATCGGGCCATCTTTACACCGAATACGGACACCCACCACCTGGGAGGATTGTGACGTGCGATCAGGCTTCGGGGTAGTCGACGTCGACGCCGCTGCTGAGGTCGCTGCACTCCACCAACTCGACCCCGTGTTCGCGTAGGTAGGTGTTGGCGCCGCCGTCCCCGGTGAGTGACTTTGCAAGCGTCGGCCAGTGGTCGCGTCCGATCAGGACGGGATGGCCGGGACGGCCGTGAAAGACAGCTCTTCGCAGTATGTTTCGTGATGGGGAGCTGTGACCCACGATCCGCGTCACGGTGTCTGCGTTGAGGTCCGGGACGTCGACCAGGGAGATCGCTGCCGCATCTGCGTCGTCGATTCGCATGGCGGCTTCGAGTCCGCAGCGCAGTGACGCGCTCATTCCGTGTTGCCAATCCGATATCACCACAATGACATCGGTGGTGGGCAGTAGTTCGAGGGCGTCCTCTGCCTGCGCGCCGAGCACCACGATGACCGGTGAGAGGCCTGCGGACTGCAGTGTCGTCACCCCGTGGTGGAGCCAAGACTGACCCTCGGTGTTTGTGACGAGCGCTTTGGGTTTGCCCATGCGGGATCCG